>DASYMV010000166.1:0-5819 GCA_036008865.1 Pseudonocardiaceae bacterium
GCTCACGCCACCGCCCGCGATGATCAGGTCGGGCCAGATGAGGTTCTCCAGCACGGAGATGTAGCGCGAGACCCGAGGGGCCCACTGCTCCCACGTGAGTTCCTCGTCCTCCTTCGCCGAGGCGGCGGCGCGGGTCTCCGCGTCGTGGCCGTCGACCTCGAGATGGCCGAACTCGGTGTTGGGCAGGAGCTTGCCGTCGAGGAACACGGCGCTGCCGATGCCGGTGCCGAAGGTCAACAGGGTGACAACACCGTCCCGGCCGGCCCCGGCGCCGAATTCCATCTCAGCCAGACCGGCGGCGTCGGCGTCGTTGATGACGACGATGTCCTCGTGACGGCGTCCCAGTCGTGCGGCGAACAGCGCGGCGGCGTCGGTGCCCACCCACTTCTTGTCGACGTTCGCGGCCGTGAGGGCGACGCCCTTCTTGACCACGCACGGCAGGGTGATGCCGACCGGCCCGCCCCAGTTGAACTTCTCGACGAGTTCGGCGACCACGTCGGCGACCGCCTCCGGGGTCGACGGCTGGGGTGTGGCCACGCGCAGCCGTTCGCCGTCCAGTGCACCGGCGTGCAGGTCGACCAGGCCGCCCTTGATTCCCGATCCGCCGATGTCCACGCCGAAGCCGCGGGTCATGCCCATCCCCGTGGTCCTTCCTTCTCGATTCAGTAACCGTGGTTCGCAGACATTAGCCTGAGGTACCCAGATAGTCCCGCGTGAGTGACGCAGGAGGGAACACTTGCGTTTCGATCCCCGCACGTTGGCCGACGTCGCCGTCGGCATCGCCCGCGAAGCAGCTGAACTCGTCCAGACCACCAGGCACACGGCGGTGGGACAGGTGGAGACCAAGAGCACCAAGACCGACGTCGTCACAGCGGCGGACCGAGCGGCTGAGCGGTTGGTGCGCTCGCGGCTGGCCCAGATGCGGCCCGGCGAGAGCGTTCTCGGCGAGGAAGAAGGCGGTAGTGCCCCGGCTGAGGGGCTCTGCTGGGTCGTCGACCCGATCGACGGGACGGTGAACTACCTCTACGGCTTCCCCTGGTACTCCGTGTCCATCGCGGCCCAGCTCGACGGTGTCTCGGTCGCGGGCGCAGTGGTCGAACCGGTCAGCGGCCGGCTCTGGACCGCGGCGCGCGGGTTCGGGGCCCAGCTGGACGGTGTGCCGCTGCGGGCCTCCTCGGCGACGCGGCTGGACCTCTCGCTCGTGGCCACCGGCTTCGCCTACGGGGCGGAGCGACGACAGCGGCAGGCGAACGCGGTGGCCCGGTTCGTGACCAAGGTTCGCGACCTGCGCCGCGCCGGAGCCGCCTCACTCGACCTGTGCGCGGTGGCCGCCGGCTGGCTGGACGGATACGTGGAGCACGGGCTCGGCCGCTGGGACTGGGCCGCGGGCGCGCTCGTCGCGCAGGAAGCCGGTGCCGTGGTCCGCGTGCCGGGGCAGGCACCTCAGCTCGGTGCCGAAGCCACGTTCGCGGCCGCTCCCGGCATCGCCGAGCAGTTGCACGGCGAACTCGTCGAAGCGGGCTTCGGAGAGGTCTGACCGACACCGGGCCACGGAGACCGCGCATGCGCCCGACAGCGACAGACGGCCGCACGGTTCAGCAGCGGACGTCCCGTGCGGCCTGGAGGCTGTCGGGGCTCAGTGTCGGGTGGCCGGGCTCCGCCACCTGGCCACCCTGCTGAGGTGGCTGCTGCTCGGCCCACGAGGTGAGCTGGTCGAACACCTTGCGCGCGTTGTTGCTCGGCTTGATCTCGTCGAACTTCTTGCCCACCGCGATGTCCACCGTGGCGTCCTGCCGGTCGTCGCGCACGAGTTCGAGGCACGGCTCGACGAGGCTCAGCGTGCGGGCTGCGCCCGCCCCCGGGGCACCGAACCGAATCTGCCCGCGGCAGCTCATGTCCTGCGCCAGGTACACCGGGTCGTTGTCCGGTTCAGCCGCCTGCTGCAAGCCCAGGTCGGTCAGGCTGGTCGCGACGAACTTCGCCTGGTTGCGCTGGGTGCTCGCGTTGAACACGCGGAAGTGCACGTCGGCGGGTGGAACCGGGTCCGTGCGATCCAGGGCGTCGTGGCCGAGCACGGTGCCCGGCTTCGACGGCAGGGCCACAGGAGACGTACCGTCGGTGGCCGGTGCGCCGGTCGCGCTCTGGGCGACGTTGCCGGGCGAATTGCACTTGATCGCCGCGTTCATGTCGTTGGCGGTGTCGAGCACCTTCACCCAGACGAACACCGTCGTCACTGCCAGGACGAGGAACAGGACCAGCGCGGGTAGCGGTCGCCGCCGCTTGTACCGCGACGACCCGCTGCCCCCCATTACGCCCGCGGGTACCACTTCCGCCGACCTCCCTGGCGTGGTGCGCCTCTATCTTCTGTTCTTCGCGTTGATCACCCTATGCGTTGCGCCGCCGTCTCGCGTGACCGGTCCCGCACGTGTCGATCGTCGCTGGTCGCGATCACCCGATCGCACAAGGTCAGTGTCCCCGCAGCCATCGCATCACGTCCCGTCCCTGGTGAGCAAGGCTGTTCACCAGGTTATCGGCCCAGCTCTCGTGGGTCCTGTCACCCTTTCGCCCATTTCGGGGTAACCCGGTACGCAACCCCGCAGGCGGTGAGCTACCCTCGCCGCGCTCCGCGCATCGTCGGGACTGCTGACAGTCATGTTTCAAGGGGGTTGGCACCCGGTAGACGGAGCGAGACCTCCGTCACGCGAGCGGAGGGCACAAAAAGGGGTGCTGGAACGTTATCCAGCGAACACGACACAGTCTCCGTAGACCGCAGGGGTGAAAGAAGATGGCGACCGACTACGACGCGCCGCGTCGCAGCGAGGCCGATGAGCTCGCTGAGGACTCCCTCGAGGAGCTGAAGGCGCGGCGAAACGAGACCCAGTCCGGCGTCGTGGACGTCGACGAGGACGCGAGCGCCGAGAACTTCGAGCTGCCAGGAGCCGACCTGTCCGGCGAGGAGCTCACCTTCAAGGTGCTGCCCAAGCAGGCTGACGAGTTCACCTGCTCGAAGTGCTTCCTCGTGCACCACCGCAGCCGGCTTGCAGAGGAGCACAACGGCCAGTACATCTGCCGGGACTGCGCCTGACGGTGCAGGACCACGGCAACTGGGCGCTCACCCGCAGGGGTGGCGCCCAGTCGCGCGTTCAGCCCGAGCGATGCGTCCGCAGGACCTCGGCGAGCCGGTCCGCGGAACGCACGCTGAACAACCAGTAAGGCGTCGGATCGGCCGGGTCGTCCAGTCGCACCCGGACCATCGGCCCCACCCAGCCCCGGTGCGCGACGAACGCCATCGGGTCGAGGTTCGGTCCCATGGCCTTGCGCTTGGTCTTGGCCGTGAACACCTCGGGCTCGCCGAGCAGCTCCAGCGGCACGTGGGCGTCGCCCACGCGGAGTTCGCCCTCGCTGACGGCGACCCTCAGCGAGCCCATCCGCACGAGCAGCAGTACCGCGAGCGGCACCAGGATCACGTACGGAAGCCACGACCTGACACCGGGAAACCCCATGTGGATCTCCGCCGCCAGGAGCACGGCACCGAGCAGCGGCAGCGGCCAGCCCCACCAAGGCACGTACAGCTTCTCGCTGAACGGTGCAGCTCGCTTCTGGGCTGCTCTCTTCCGGGGTGCGTTCATCCCGGCCGCATCCTTCGAGGTTGCACCCTTCCGGGCACCATTTCTGTCCGTCGCGGCCGCACCCGCACTCTCACTCACGTCTTCAGGGTAATCTCGCGCGCCGTGCCCAGCGTCGAGGTGTTGCTCTCCCGGCTCGATCCCGGAGTCCCGCTACCTTCGTACGCGCGGCCCGGAGACGCGGGTGCCGACCTGGTCACCACCGAGGACGTGGTGATCGCGCCAGGGGAGCGCGCCGTGGTCGGAACGGGCATCGCCATCGCACTTCCCGAGGGCTTCGCCGGATTCGTGCACCCGAGGTCAGGACTGGCCGCCAGGGTGGGCCTCAGCGTGGTCAACACACCCGGCACCATCGACGCCGGCTACCGAGGCGAGATCAAGGTCTGCCTGGTCAACCACGACCTGCGTGAGCCCGTCGTGCTGAGCAGGGGCGACCGGATCGCACAGCTCGTCGTGCAAAGGGTGGAGCACGCGGTCTTCCGCGTCGTCGCGGAACTTCCTGGATCCGAACGCGGCGCGGGTGGGTACGGCTCGACCGGCGGGCACCAGCAGCTGACCGTCGGCGGAGCCGACGAGGAAACGACAGAGGGGTAAGGGACATGTTCGGACGGCGCCGCAAGCGCGGTCGGCACTCGACCAACCGGGAGGTCGCGCAGCCGGATGTCGAGCTCGGCGCTGACGAGGCCGACGACGATTTCGACGAAGGACCTCACGACGAGTCGACTGCTCCCGACGACGGCGTGAGCCGTCTGGAGCTCGGTTCCATCAAGCTGCCGGTTCCAGATGGCGCCCAGCTGCAGGTGGAAATGGACCCGGCGGGTGCGGTCAGGGCGGTGCATCTGCTGACGCCGGTCGGCCAGCTGACCGTGAGCGCCTTCGCCGCCCCCAAGACCGGTGGCCTGTGGAAGGAGGTCAGCGCCGAGCTGATCACCCAGCTCAAGGAGGACGGAGCACGGATCAACCGTGAGAACGGCGAGTGGGGCGAGGAGATCAGCGCCCGCACGAACGGCGTTCTGCTGCGGTTCGTCGGTGTGGACGGACCCCGCTGGATGCTGCGCGGTGTGGCCGCCGGTCCCGAGGAACACGCCGCCTCGGCCTGCGAGGCGCTGCACGACCTGATGAGGGGAACCGTCGTCGTGCGCGGCACGCAGCCCATGCCGGTGCGCACGCCGCTGCCCATCGAACTGCCCGAGGCCATCGCCCGCCACATCCAGCAGGCGCAGGCGGGCCAGTCCTGATCCTCTGACCCCGGCACGTCCGGCCGGGCGAAAAACGCTTCGGCCGGACGCGTTGCTCTGGTTGTGTGGCGGCATGCCTCACGCCGCTGAGTGGTTGGTGTTCCTCGGCGCAACCGCGCTGTTCGCCTTCGTACCAGGGCCGGGGATGCTCTACGTGCTCGCGCGGAGCCTGCGAGGCGGTCGCGCGGAAGGCTTTCAGTCGGGCATCGGTACCGCACTCGGCGTCACTGTGCACGTCCTCGCCGCAGCCGCGGGACTCTCGGCGGTCCTGGTGACCTCGGCGGCCGCTTTCACGGTCATCAAGCTCGTGGGTGCGGTGCACCTGATCTACCTGGGGATCCGCGCGCTGTTCAGCAAGTCTTCGGACGCCGTGGAACCACCACGGCAGGCTCGGCGGTCCGCGGTCGTCCAAGGTGTGATCACCGAGGTGCTGAACCCCAAGACCGCCTTAGTTGTTCCTGGCGTTCCGGCCGCACTTCGTCCACCCCGATCGCGGTCCCGCGCCGCTGGTCTTCGTGCTGCTCGGCTCGTCGTCGTGGCGATGGGGCTCGTCGCCGACATGACAGTGGCGCTCTTCGCAGGCCCGCTCGGCAGCAGGCTCGCCGCCAGCCGCCGCTGGCATGTCCGCCAACGCGTGGCCACCGGCGCCACCATGATCGGTCTCGTCGGCTTCGTCGCTCTGGCCGAACGCGGATAGCTCAATCACCGCACGCGTCGCGCCAAGCGCACAGGGCGGCGCGTCCGAGAGCTTCGCGGTCGGCCCCCACGGCTTCCAGGGACGTCGTGCGCAACGCTGCGCGAGGCAACGCCTTCGCCCAAACTCGCGCCACCTCGACGGGGTGCACGGGATCGTCCACGAAGGCGGCCACGCCCACCGGCACGTCGATCGCGGCCAGTTCTTCGAGCGTCGGAGCACCCGACCGGGACGCGGCGAGCAGGGTGTCCGCGAGACCGT
>DASYMV010000167.1:0-3285 GCA_036008865.1 Pseudonocardiaceae bacterium
ACTCCACTGAGGCCAAACCGACGTTCACCTACAACCAGAACGGGCAGTACTACGCCCGCCTCGTGGTGACCGACCCGAGTGGCCGCACCGGCAGCACCGCGGCGACCGTGACCGTCGGCAACACCGCGCCGACCGTCACCTTCACCACGCCTCCCAACGGGATGACCTTCACCGACGGCCAGCAGGTTCCGTGGCAGGTGCAGGTGACCGATCCGGACGGCACCGCGGTGGACTGCTCGAAGGTCCAGGTCGGCTACTCGCTCGGTCACGACCAGCACGCGCACAACATGTCCCAGGCGACAGGGTGCAGCGGCACCTTCACCGTGACCAACGGCGGGCACACCGACGCGGACAACTTCTACAGCATCTTCACCGCTAGCTACACCGACACCTCGCCGACCGCGAATGTCCCGAACCTCACGGGGAAGACGCAGATCGTCCTGCAGACCAAGGAGAAGCAGGCCGAGTTCTTCCAGACCAACTCCGGTGTCCAGGTGGTCGCGGCGAGCGGAGCGCACGGCAATGCGGTCGGCTCGATCAACGACGGCGACTGGACCGAGTACGACCCGTACAACCTGCAAGGCGTGTCGCACATCGACTTCCGCGTGGCGTCGAGCGGTCCCGGCGGCACGATCGAGGTCCGCACCGACTCACCGACCGGAGCGGTACTCGGCACGGCGACCGTGGCGAACACGTCTGGTGCGTTCACAACGGTGAGCACGCCGGTCACGGACCCCGGTGGCACGCACAAGCTCCACTTCGTGTTCCGGGGCGGCAGCGGTGACCTGTTCACCCTGGACTCGTTCACGGTGGGGTGACCGCTTCCCGGCGCCGGTCCGAGTCCACATCGGACCGGCGCCGGGACTCGGGGTCCTCCCGAGCATGAAGAGGCGACAGGACAGGAGGCGACATGGGCACGACGGAACAACGCACCGGTGTCTGGCTGATCGGCGCGCGCGGTTCGGTGGCCACCACGGCGATCGCGGGTGCTGCGGCACTGCGGGCCGGACTGGCCGGGCGAACCGGCTGCGTGAGCGAACTGCCGGACTTCGCCGGCACAGGTCTGCCCGGCTGGTCGGACCTCGTGTTCGGCGGGTACGACGTGGTTGAGACCGACTTGGTCAAGCAGGCCGAACGCTTGGCGCACGCCGGGGTGCTTCCGCCGCGTGTCGTCGAGTCGGTGCACGACGACCTCGTGGCCGCCGATGCGGAGATCCGTCCCGGTGTTCGCACGGAGGAGGGTGTCGCGCAGGCCGAGGTGGCGAAGGCGTTGGCGGCGGACCTGATCGCTTTCCGGGAACGGCACGCGCTCACTCGTGTCGTCGTCGTGAACGTCGCGTCCACTGAGCCGCCGTGCGCGCCCCATCCGGCGCACGAGTCCCTGGTCGCGCTGGAGGACGCGCTGGCCCGCCCGCAACCGGTGTTGCCGCCCAGTTCTCTGTACGCGTACGCCGCACTGCGTGCGGGGTGCTCCTACGTCGACTTCACGCCGTCGACCGGAGCACGGCTGCCCGCGATCGACGAGCTCGCCCGCACGGCCGGAGTCCCGTACGCCGGCAGCGACGGCAAGACGGGCGAGACGCTGCTGAAGGCCGTGCTGGCGCCGATGTTCCGGCAACGGGCACTGCGAGTGCGTTCCTGGTCCGGCACCAACCTGCTCGGGGCCGGGGACGGCGCCACCCTCGCCGATCCGGACGCGGCGGCGAGCAAGAACGCCTCGAAGCAGAAGGTGCTCGGCCGGACACTCGGCTACGGCGTCGAAGGTGATGTCCACATCGACTACGTCGCCGAGATGGGGGACTGGAAGACCGCGTGGGACCACGTGCTCTTCGAAGGGTTCCTCGGCGTGCGGATGTCGCTGCAGTTCACCTGGCAGGGATGTGACTCCGCACTCGCCGCGCCACTGGTGCTGGACCTCGTGCGGTTCCTCGCCCGCGCGCACGAGGCAGGACGCAGCGGAGCCCAGGCCGAACTCGGCTTCTTCTTCAAGGACCCGGTGGGAGACGGCGACCACGCGCTCGCCGCGCAGTACGAGGCCCTGTGCGCCTGGGCGGAGGCGCTGTGATGCCGGATCTCGCCAGCGTGATCGAACTCCTCCGGGCTCCGGCGGCACTGACCGTGCCGGGGGACACCCTCGCGGGAGCGGCCGCCGCCGGCTGGCCCTTCGGTGGCGCGACGTTCGGCCTGGCGGCGTCGTCGGTCTGCCTGTACTGGGCGGGCATGGCGCTCAACGACTACGCCGATCGCGTCATCGACCTCCGGGAGAGGCCGCACCGGCCGATTCCCTCCGGACGGGTGCGGCCCGGATTCGCCCTCGGTCTCGCCTCGGGGTTGACCGCTGCGGGAATCGGTGCCGCCGCGTTGTCCGGTGGCAGCCGGGCCCTTGCCGTCGCGCTGCCGCTCGCGGCGAGCGTCTGGGCGTACGACCTCGCGCTGAAGAACACCGCGGCCGGGCCTGCCGCCATGGCCGCCGCCAGGACGCTGGACGTGTTGCTCGGCGCGGGCGCAGGACGGCTGAGGGCCGCCACCCCGGCCGCACTCACGGTCGGGGCGCACACCCTGGCGGTGACCGCGCTCAGCCGCCACGAGGTGTCCGGTGCCCAGCGTCGGGCACCGGTTGCGGCACTCGCAGGCACCGGTGGGGTCTGCGTCGCCGCCGGGCTCGCGCTGCGTGGCGCCGCACGTGGCACCCCGGCACGCCGGCTGTCCGCGGGCGGCCTGCTGGCGGGTTACGCCGCAACCGTTGGGCGGGCGCAGATCGACGCGGTGCGCGACCCCGCGCCGGCCCGCGTGCAGCGCGCGGTGGGTGCAGGGATCCTGGGCACGATGCTCCTGCAGGCGGGGTTGGCCGCCGGTAGCGGCGCTCTGCGCGGTGCGATGACGGTGGCGTCGGCCTTCCCGCTCGCGCGGCAGCTCGCGAGGCGGGTGTCACCGACATGAGCGAGCTGCGCTTCGGCTACGGCACCAACGGCTTCAGCAATCACCGGCTCGGTGACGCTCTCGTGGTGCTGGCCGACCTGGGCTACACCGGGGTCGCCCTGACCCTCGACCACCAGCACCTCGACCCGTTCGCCGGGGACCTCCCGCGGCGCGTGGCGAAGCTGGCCCAGCGGCTGGACAGGCTGGGGTTGGCGGTGGTGGTCGAGACAGGTGCGCGATACCTGCTGGACCCGGTCCGCAAGCACCGACCGACACTGATGGACGCAGACGCCGCCGGGCGGGTGGACTTCCTGCTGCGCGCGGTGCGGATCGCTGCGGACCTGGGTGCCGAGGCGGTGTCGTTCT
>DASYMV010000168.1:0-9660 GCA_036008865.1 Pseudonocardiaceae bacterium
CCTCGGCGAGCGGACGCGGCTTGCCGAGGTGGAAGCCCTGCCCCACGCGCACGCCGAGTCTGATGAGCGCCTCGACCTGCGACGGTCGTTCCACCCATTCGGCCACGGCCGACAGGCCCAGCCCTCGCGCGATCTCGACGATGCCCGACACCAGCACCGCGTCCGTGCCGCGCTCGTCGATGCTCTTGACGAACTCGCCGTCGATCTTGATTCCGGTGATCGGCAGATGCTTGAGATGCACGAACGATCCGAAGCCGGAGCCGAAGTCGTCCAGGGTGATCCGGCAGCCGTGGCCGCGCAGTTGCTGGGACAGGCTGCGGGCGGCGTCGAGGTTGGTGACCGCGGCCGTCTCGGTGATCTCCAAGCCCAGCCGCCCCGGCGCCACACCGGCGCCTGCGAGCCGGTCGAGCACGAAGTCACCGAAATCGGAGTCCTCCAGCGTGCGCCCGGAGATGTTGACGTTGAACCGGAGATCGGGGTCGGGATGCGCGACGAGCGCGTCGATCGCCCTGCTCAGCACCCAGCGGTCGATGTCGAGCACCAGGTTGCCGCGTTCGGCGACGGGCAGGAACTCAGCCGGACCGAGGTAGGGATCCTGCTGGTCCTCCAGGCGCAGCAGCAGCTCGTGGCCCAGCGTGCGACCGGTGGCCAGGTGCACCATCGGCATCGCGTGCAGCGCCAGACCGCCGCTGTGCAGCGCAGACCGGAGCCGGTCGAGCACCGACACGCGCTTGACGGTGTCGGCGTAGTGGCCCGGCTCGTAGACGGTGACGCGGTTGCGGCCGGCGGCCTTCGACGCGTACAGCGCGAGGTCGGCGTTGGCGAGCACGAGCTCCCACGTGTCGCCTGCGCCGTAGTCGGTCACGCCGGTGCTCACCGTCATGTGCGCGCCCGCGCCGCAGGCCACCAGCGGCAACGCCGCGACCGCGTCGCGCAGGTCGTCGGCCACCTGTGTGGCGCCCTGCCTGGAGCACCCCGGTAGCACCACCGCGAACTCGTCGCCGCCGAGCCGTCCGATCACCTGCGCGTCGTGCAGCCGCGACTGCAGCGCGCCGGCCACCGTGCGCATCACCCTGTCGCCGACGGCGTGTCCGCGCAGGTCGTTGACGTCCTTGAAGTTGTCCAGGTCCAGCAGCAGCAACGCGCCGGTGCCTCCCGTGGCCAGCTCGCGCTCCAGCTGTCTGGTGAGCGCGCGCCGGTTGGCCAGGCCGGTGAGGGGGTCTTGCTCGGCCATCCGCAGCAGCTCGTCGTGCACCCGGCGGGACTGGGTTATGTCGTGTGCGGTGCCCAGCGCACGCAGCGGGACGCCCGCGCCGTCGGTGACGATCTCACCGAAGCACTCGAACACCCGCTCGATGGTGCCGTCACCGACGAGGAACCGGTGCGTGTAGCTGAACTTCGAGCCGGTGCGCATCGCCTCGTCCAGCGTCTGCTGGATCACCGGTCGGTCGTCGGGGTGCACCAGCGAGAAGTAGCGCGAGAAGTCGAACTCGGTCTCCGGCGGATAGCCGAACATCTCCAGCAGCATGTCCGACCACACCACGCGGTCCTCGGCGATGTGCCACTCCCAGGTGCCCATGCGGCCCAGCACCTGCGCGCGACGCAGCGCGTCGGCCTCGTGGACGGCCGTCACCTCGCGATCGCGCCACGCCGTGACGTCGACGACCTGGTAGAGCAGGTCGCCGACGTCCAGCGAGTGGCAGGTGATCTCCCACCACCGGTGGCCGTGGTGGCACTCGGTCGGGGCGAGCACCGCGAGCCCGGCACGCGGGTGCTCGGGCGCGCCCGGCAGCAGCGCGGGCAGCGAGCGACCGGCGACCTGCTCGCGCGGAACACCCACGATCGACGCCAGCGCCTGGTTGGCCCAGCGCAGTGTCCCTTGTGCGTCCGTTATGCCGAATCCGACATCGGTTCGATCGAGCACCTCGCCGTCCAAGGCGCCGTTGACCGTCACTCGCGCCATGATGGTGGAGATCACGCACTGCGGGCAAACCACCACCGATCTCAGCGCAGCCTTTCCAGCGCCTTGGCGTTGTCGACCACCTCGGCGGCGAGCTTGCGCAGCTCAGGAGCGTCGGCGCCGTCCTCGACCGCCGTGACGACGTCTTCGGCCGCGCAGCGCAGCTGGAACAGCCGGTCCTGCAGGTCTGCCAGCTCCGCGCTCGACAGCACGACCGCGTCCTCGGGCAGGCCACCGCGCTGCACCGCCGCTCGGCGCTCGTAGGCGCGCTGCCGGCACGGCTGAGCGCAGTACCTGCGGGGACGGCCGATGCGCCCGGTGTCGGGCAACCGGCGACCGCACCAGGCACAGTGCCGGGCCTCCTCGCGGGACGCCACGACGGCGGGATCGGTCAGCAGTTCCATGGCGCGCGACGGTATCCGGCTACCCGCCGGTCACTGAAACGCCACGCCGCCACGGCACACTGCCCGATGTGACCGCACCGCACCGCCACCCGTACCTGACCGGTCCGCACCCGCGAGCCTTCGCGCACCGCGGTTGGCACCTCGACGACCTGACCGGCATGGAGAACTCGCTGAGCTCGTTCCGCCGGGCGGCGCAGGAGGGCTACCGGTATCTGGAGACCGACGTGCACGCCACCTCCGACGGCGTGGTGGTGGTCCACCACGACGACGTGCTCGACCGCACCACAGACGGCACCGGCCGCGTGGACTCCCAGCCGTGGTCGGCGGTCAGCCAGGCGAGGGTCGGCGGCCGCGAGCCCGTGGCGCGGCTGGAGGACGTGCTGGAGGACCTGCCCGACGCCTTCTTCAACATCGACGTCAAGTCCGACTCCGCGGTCGATCCGATCTTGGCCCTGCTGCGCAGGACCAACGCTCTGCACCGGGTGTGCCTGGCGTCGTTCTCCGACAACCGGCTCGCCCGCTTGCGTCGCCTGGCGGGGCCGCGACTGCTGACCTCGATGGGTCCCCGGTCGGCCGGGGCGCTGTGGGCGTCGGGCAGGGTCCCGGTGGTCGGACTCGCGGTGCGCGGCCAGGTCGCCCAGGTGCCCGTCACGCAGGGCAGGCTCACCGTGGTGGACCAGCGGTTCGTGCGCGCGGCCCACCGCCGCTCGCTGGAGGTGCACGTGTGGACCATCGACGAGCAGGAGCAGATGGGTGCCCTGCTCGACCTCGGCGTGGACGGCCTGGTGACCGACCGGCCGGACGTGCTGCGCGAGGTGCTGCGGACCCGAGGCGCGTGGCCCGGCCGGTGATCGACGACGGTCCGGCAACAGCTCGGGGCGATCGGCATCCGACGGGCTGATCGGCAAGTAGAGTCCGCGCGCATGAGCGTGGTGGACAGCAGCCCGGCGACCGCGGGCACCGCCCCCGAACGTCGACGCGAGCAGCGCGGATGGGTTTGGTACGACTGGGCGAACTCGGTGTTCCCCACCTCGGTGGCGACGGTGTTCCTCTCCGGCTATCTCACGGCGGTGGCCAAGGAGTCCGCGCGCGCTGACGTCGCACACAACGGGCCCGGTGCCTGTGCCGAGGGTGCGTTGAAGCAGTGCGACATCTCGGTGTTCGGAGCGCACTTCCCCGCCGGCTCGCTGTGGGGTTACCTGCTGTCGATCGCCACAGTGGTGCAGGTGATCGTGCTGCCGGTGATGGGGGCGATCGCCGACCGCACGCAGAACAAGCGCCGCATGCTCGGCGGGTTCGCGTTCGTCGGTTCGGCGGCGACCGCGGCGCTGGGGTTCGTCGCCGGCGCGAACTGGCCGCTGGGAGTGGCGCTGTTCGTCCTCGCCAACATCTGCTTCGGGTCCTCGGTGGTGGTGTACTACGCGTTCCTGCCCGAGATCGCCACGCCGGACGAGCGGGACTCGGTGTCGTCGAGGGGCTGGGCGTTCGGCTACCTCGGCGGTGGCCTGGCGCTGGCCCTGCAACTGGCGCTGTTCCTGACCCACGACGCGGTGGGGCTGAGCCAGGGCCAGGCGGTGCGGGTCGCGTTCGTGATGTCGGGGCTGTGGTGGGCGGCGTTCACGCTGATCCCGCTCGCCCGGCTGCGCCGCCACCAGGCTCCGCACGGTGGCGAAACCGGTGCCTCGGCCATCACTGCGGGGTTCGCCGAGCTGCGCCAGACGTTGCGGTCAGCGCGGATGTTCCCGCTGACGCTGGCGTTCCTGGGCACCTATCTGATCTACACCGACGGCATCTCCACGGTCGCGAACGTCTCCGCGCAGTACGGGCGCGACGAGCTCAAGCTCGACGAGACGGTGCTGATCTCCACGATCCTGATCGTGCAGTTCGTGGCCTTCCTCGGCGGTGTGCTCCACGGGATCGGCGCGCGCCGGTGGGGCGCGAAGCGCACGATCATGGTCAGCCTCGTGGTGTGGATCGCGGTGATCGGCGCGGCGTACTTCGTGCAGGCCGGGCAGCAGTTGCAGTTCTACGCCCTCGCCGCGGGCATCGGCATCGTGCTGGGCGGCACGAACGCGCTGTCGCGGTCGCTGTTCAGCCAGATGGTGCCGCCGGGCCGTGAGGCGCAGTACTTCTCGCTCTACGAGGTCGGTGAGCGCTCCACGTCGTGGCTGGGGCCGTTGGTGTTCGCGGGTGTCGGTCAGGCGACCGGCTCCTTCCGGCTCGCGATCATCTCGCTGGTGGTGTTCTTCGTGGTCGGCTTCGTGCTGATGATCTTCGTGCCGGTGCGCAGGGCGATCAGGGCATCGGGCAACCCGGTGCCGGAGAAGGTGTAGCGGGCGGCCGCATGCTGTTCCCATCAGATCGCCGACCGCGCACCGCGCGAGGGTGGGCAGCCGGCGGTGGGCTGGCTGGTCGACCGCCGGCGATCTGAACGCTGGTGGCCGGTCCGCCACAGCACCCCTCACCTCTGCACCACCGCCATCCGGTCGGTCAGCCACGCATTCCACTGATCGAGGCCACGACCTGTGGTGGCGGAGATCTGCATCACCTGTGCCCGCGAGTTGACGCGGCGGATGTAGCCCAGACACGCGTCGAGGTCGAACTCCAGGTACGGCAGCAGGTCGACCTTGTTGAGCAGCACGAGATCCGCGGCGCGGAACATGTGCGGATACTTGATGGGCTTGTCCTCCCCCTCGGTGACCGCCATGATCACCACCTTGCTGTGCTCGCCCAGGTCGAACAACGCCGGGCACACCAGGTTGCCGACGTTCTCCAGGAACACGATCGAGCCGGTCTCCGGTTCCAGCTGCGTCAGCGCCCGCGCAACCATCGTGGCGTCGAGGTGGCAACCGGTGCCGGTGTTGATCTGCACCGCGCGGGCGCCGGATGCGGCGATGCGGTCGGCGTCGCGCATCGTCTCCTGATCACCCTCGACCACCCCGACGGGCATCCGCGCGCAGAGGTGACGCGCGGTGTGCTCCAGCAGCGTGGTCTTGCCCGCGCCCGGCGAGCTCATCAGGTTCACCGTGAAGATGCCGCGCACGTCCAGCCAGGCACGGTTGTGCTCGGCCAGGTGGTTGTTGCGCGCCAGCACGTCGTGTTCCAGCCGCACCGTGCGCGTGTGCTCGTGGCCGTTCTCGTGCGAGTGGGTCTGCTCGCCGCAACCGCAGGTGTCACACATGTTCGACCTCCACCTCTCGGATCCGCAGCTGGTCACCGCTGAGCACTTCGAGGTCGAGGCTCCCGCACTCGCACAGCGCCAGCAGGTCCGTCAGCTCCACGTGCGCGCCACAGGCACGGCACCGTGCGAGGCCTGTCAGCTCGACGATCTCGAGGCTGCAGCCCTGCAGCGTGGTCCCTTCGGTGACCAGGTCGAAGCAGAACAGCAGCGAGTCGGGCACCACGCCCGACAGCCGCCCGATCTCCAGCACGACCTTGCCGACGCGGGCCTGGCCCATGCGGCTGACCACGGCTTGGACGACGCTCTCCGCGATCGACAACTCGTGCACGTCAGCCGGCCTGATGGTCGAACTGCTCGTGCGCCTCCGCCATCTCCTCCAGGAACGCCAGCGCGTCCTTCGCCTCGGCTTCCTCCATCGTGGACAGTGCGAATCCGACGTGGATCAGCACCCAGTCGCCGGGCTCGAGCTGTTCACCGTCGAGCAGGCCGATGTTGATCGGGCGCTGGACGCCGATGATGTCGACCATCGCCATGTCGGGCCGATCGGCGAGCAATTCGACGATCTGGCCGGGGATGCCAAGGCACATCAGACGCACCTCTCACATGTCGCTCATCTGCTTGTAGCGCTTGATGTCGGGTGCCACGGCCCTCGCCACGAACACCGCGACACCGGCCAGCAGCACCAGCAGGACCAGTCGTCGCATCTCATGCCTCCGTCTTCTGGGTAGTCGTCTTGCCGCTCATCTGTTCGCGCACGAGCGTGCGCACGAGCTGCAGAGCCTGCTCCACGGCGCCTTCCACGGCACGGCTCAGACCCACGTGGTGGTCGATGGTCGCGGGCTCGCATCCCACCAGCAGCACACGGCCGGGATCACCGCCGAGCATCGCCACCAGATCGAGCACGGCGTCGGGCTGCATGCCGTGCGCGTCGGGCACCCGCTCGCCGCTCGGCCGCTGCGACGGGCCCAGCTCCACCAGGTACACCGTGCCCGGCGGCGAGCCCATGCCCGCGGCGTCGACCAGGATCGTGGCGTCGTAGCCGTCGAGCAGGTCGTGGGCCAGGTGCAGGCCGCTGGTGCCGTAGTCGGCGACCTGCACGCCGTCGGGCATCGGTTCGTCGGCCAGGCGCCGCACCACTTCGACGCCGAACCCGTCGTCGCCGAGGAAGATGTTGCCGATTCCCGCCACCATGACCTTCACAGCGGCTCCACCTCGTCGGGCGAGAAGTACCGGTACCGGCCGTGCGCGGCCTGCAGTTCCGCCGCCGGATCGGCGTCCAAGGTCACCGCGAGGTGCTGATCGCCGTCCACGTCGAGGAAAACCCCCTGCACGGTCGCCTGCAGACCGGCCAGGAACATGTCCTGAGCGTCCGAGCGGCGAAGGCCCGGCCGCAGCACCACGCGGCTGCCGCTCTTCACCACTCGCCCGTTGATGACGATCTCGTCGGTCTCCGGGTTCACCGAGGTGTCCGCGCCCGGTTCCCACCACGGCGTCGACGGTCGTGCGGTCACCTCGGTGGGCTCCGCGCGCTCGCCGCGCACCGGGCGCACCGAACGCAGTGCGCCGTGCAGCCGCTCGAACACCTCGCGCGGCATGTCGTCGACCTGGTCGAGCAGGTCACGCGCCCGTTCGTCGGTGCACCGGGCCTCGCGCTTCTCCTCCTCGGTGAGGGTGAGCGTGCGCAAAGCCAGCAGTTCGTCGATCTCGGTGGCGTCGAAGAAGCTCGTCGTGCTCTCCGGTGCGATCTCGGGCTGGTCGTAGAGGATGATCGGCGAGGACAGCACGGTCTCGTCGCCGCCCACCAGGACCGGCCAGGTGTGCTCGTTCACGCACTCCGCGGCATAGCCGCGCGCCCACTCCGGGGGCTCCAGCAGCGACAGGAACGAGCCTGCGGTCACCGCGAGCACGGTGTGCGCCGCCACCAGCGAGTGCCGCACCGCCTCCTCCCGCGTCGCGTGCGGGGAGTCCCACGTCGAGGTGTTCGCCACGTCCACCCGGATGCGCACCACGCCGTAGGGACCGGGCAGGGTGCGCGCGCTCAGGCGCGCCTGTCCGTCGAGCGCGAACCGTTCCCGAGTCGCCTCCGAATCGGTGAAACTGCCCGCCGGGCAGGTGATCGGCAGTGTGAGGTCCTCTGCCAGCAGCGTGTCCAGCGCCACGACCACGTCGGTCTCCCGCTCCACCGCCTCGTCCCACACCGGTACCGCGCCGTCCCCGGTGCGGGCCTGGACCTGCAGGAATCGCACGCGCACGTGCAGCACCGCACCCGGTTGGGGTTCGAGCAGGCATTCGGTGCGCGCGACGCTGTGCTCACCGGTGCCGCCCGCCGCGTAGGCCGGGGGCACCAGGACGCCGAACTGCCACCGAGCGCGATTCTTCGCCGCGCTCGCGCGGTAGGGGTAGAGCAGGTAGCCCTCGTAGAGCACGGCGTCGGCCACGGCGTTGACGCGCTCGAGCGGAGTTGTCACGGCCGCACCTCCCCTGCCTGCTGCAGCAGGCTCTCCACCGCCGCGTCCCACGTCGGAATCGCGTGCGCGGCCTTGTAGCGCTGCAACGCGTCCACGGTCCGGCGCGGCAGCCGCAACCACGTCGAGTTCGGGAAGTAGGCGTCCATCAGCTCCCACCACACCGTCACCGGCAACCGATAGGTCGCTTCGTGGTGCCAGGGCACCTGCTCGATCCAGAAGCCGTTGTCGCCCTTGCCGAACACGGTGCCGTTGAACAGCAGGATCAGCGGGATCACGCCGTCGCGCAGGGAGTGGAAGTACTTGCCGGCGGCCACCTCGACGTCGTAGCTCATCGCCACCGGCATCTCCACCTCCGTGGAGCCGGTGAAACCCGGCACGACCAGCGACTCCGTGGTCAGCTGCATGGGTTTGAGCGTGTCGCCCCAGCGCGACTTGTCCCCGAACAGGTCGGTCAAGAGCTCGGCGTCCTCGCCTTCGTAGCTGCGGCGCTGCGGCTCGATGCGGATCTGGCAGCGCAGCACCATCGCGTGGATCGCCGCGCCCGACAACTCCGCGATGCGCAGCCTGAAGGTCAGCGTCGGGCTCACCGCGTAGCGCTGCGGTGCCACGTTCACGCAGTCGAACGCCAGCTCAGCCATGGCCGCGCTGCCGCAGCTCGTCGAAGAAGGCATCGATCGCCGCCCACGCCTCGGTGCCGCCGTCGAAACCCTTCCAGTGCATCTTCACCAGCCCGACGAGCCGGTAGCAGGCGTCGATCGGCAGCAGGAAGCACTCGAAGCCGGTGTCGCTGCGGGTCACCAGCAGCGCCTCGACGTCCGGTGCGACGTCGGCGAAGTCGGGGTTGTCCGTGATCACCCGCTGCCACTGCTCCAGCGACAGCAGGCACTCGGTCGCGCCAGCGGGGCTGGGGTAGAACGCGACTGTGGAGCCCAGCACGGAGTTGGTGAAGAAGAACGCCATACGCACCGGGATGCCGATCGCGTCCCACGCCGCCTGCGACAGCGCGAAGTCCGGGTCGTAGCGGTAGCGGTCGGGGATCGCGCGGAACCGGTTGCCGCCCGCACCGGTGTTGGTGAACAGCAGGAAGCAGCCGCGGCAGGTGCACATGATCCCGCGGGTGTCCAGGTCGGCGACGTGCCCGTGCTCGGACGGGATGGGTTCGGCGCACATCTCACAACGCTCCACCACCGGCTGTGGCGGTGGTGGAGCGAGGAACCGGCCAAGACCTGCTGTCACGTCGACACCGCGATTCGCACGTGACCTCTGTCGACCAGCAGGGGCAGTGGATCCAGGTGCAGCCCGTTGTCGGGCGCACGCCCCGCTTTGCGCACGTCGAAGGACCGGTCACAGCTCGGGCAGACCACCAGCTGCCCGTTCAACGCCGCACCGCTCAGCGATGCCGCGCACGCGGCGCAGCGGTCCCGGTAGGCGTAGAGATCACCGTCCACGTTGCACACCAGTGCCGGCGCGGCCCCCACCGCGGTGACAGCCGTCGTGCCCGGCGGCAACGCGATCAACTCGTCCAGCTCGATCCAGTCGACCTCCGGTTCGGGTGCCTGCACCGTCTGCAGCGGCAGCAGTGGACGGTCACCGGGACCCACGGGTTCGGGCACCACGCCCGCAACGTCGATCCCGGTGACCTCGGGG
>DASYMV010000169.1:0-3226 GCA_036008865.1 Pseudonocardiaceae bacterium
GACGAGGTCGGTGTGCTCCGGCCCGGAGCCAGAGCCGACCTGCACGTCCTGGACGCACCGTCGGCGACGCACCTCGCCTACCGGCCGGGCGTTCCTCTGACGTTCGCCGTGTGGCGGGCCGGCACGCGGGTCCGCTGACCAGGGTCGTTCGGCCGCTGCCGGACCGCGCTGACACGGCGCACAATCCCCGGTACCCCCGTCCTCGGGAGGTGCCATGGACAACCGCGGGCCGCTGTTCACCCTGCTCGCCGTCGCCGTGCTGTTCTTCGTCCTGCTCGGAATCAACGTGAGCAAGCGCGTCGAACCGGCACGGCAAGCCGCGTCGCCCCCCACGGTGGTCGTGCCCACGGCCACCACCACCGCCGCGGCGGGATCGGCCACCACGACCTCGGCGACCGCGGCGTTCCCGGCCGAGGCCTCCTACGTCGGCCGCACCACCAAGGGCGACGCGTCGATCGCGATCACCGTGAAGGGGGGCAAGGCCGTGGCTTACCTGTGCGACGGGCGCAAGACCGAGGCGTGGCTGCAGGGGACTGCCACGAACGGCGTGCTGTCCCTGCAGGGACGTGGCGGCGCGCAGTTGACCGGCGAGGTCGCCGGAGAGCGGATGTCCGGCACCGTGTCGACGGGTGGCGCCGAATGGTCGTTCACCGCCTCGTCGGCGAGGACTCCAGCTGGGCTCTACCGCGCGAACGCCGCGGTGAGCGGTGTGCCGAGCAAGATCGGTTGGATCGTCCAGCCGGACGGCAGCGAGGTGGGGATCCTCAACCGGAACGGCGCCGTCGAGCCCGCACCACCGCTGGGCCCCGGCGCGAGCACGGTGATCCTCGAGCAGGGCGCCAGGGTGCCCGTCGAGCACGTCACGGGCGACTCGGGCACGGGCTGAGAGGAAGGCGAGATGACGACTCAGACGACGCCTTCCCGGTCCACGACGGCGAAGGTGCTGGTCCCGGTGGTGATCGGCTCGGCGGTCGCGGTCGCGCTGGGCGTCTACGGCGGGTTGCACCGGCCGGCCGGCTACTCGGTCAACATCGCCGGGTTCTCCAGCACGCAGTCGGTGAAGAGCTGGCTCGCCAGCGCCGCGGCGCTGCTCGGCGTGGTTCAGTTGATCTCCGCGATGGTGATGTACGGCAGGATTCCCGTGCGTGCGCCGTCCTGGATCGGCGGCCTGCACCGCTGGTCCGGCAGGATCGCGGTGCTGATCACGGTTCCCGTGGTCGTGCACTGCCTGTACGCCCTCGGCTTCCAGACCGCCGAGCCGCGCGTGTTCGTCCACTCGCTCCTCGGATGCTTCTTCTACGGTGCCTTCACCGCGAAGATGCTCCTGTTGAGTCGCAAGGACGTGCCGGGCTGGGCGCTGCCGGCTGTGGGCGGTGCGTTGTTCACCGCGTTGGTCGGACTGTGGTTCACCTCGGCGTTCTGGTTCTTCACCACCGTGGGTGTCACGTTCTAGGAGGCGGCATGGACGATCGGGAAGTCGATCGACGCGTGGTCGTGGCAGGTGCCGGGGTGCTCGCGCTCGGGGCCGTGGCGGCGTGCGGCTCTTACGGCGCACCGTCCTCACCGGCGACGTCCGGCGCAGGTGGTTCCAGCGGCGGCAGTTCGAGCGGCGGCAGTTCGAGCGGCGGAAACACGCTGGCCAAGACCTCCGACATCCCGGTCGGCGGTGGCAAGGTCTTCGCCTCGCAACAGGTCGTGGTCACCCAGCCTGTCGCCAGCACCTTCAAGGCGTTCAGCGCGATCTGCACCCACCAGGGGTGCACGGTGGGGGGCGTCAGCGGCGGCACGATCAACTGTCCGTGTCACGGCAGCAAGTTCAAGATCGCGGACGGCGCGGTCGCGAAGGGACCTGCCGAGCAGCCGCTCCCGCCGAAGACCGTCACCGTGCGGGGAGATTCGATCATTCTCGGCTGACCGGCGTGCGGCCGAGCCTCCGGCGGAGGAGGGTGGGGGCATGGAGTACACCCACCTCGGCCGCACCGGCCTTTCCGTGTCCCGGCTCTGCCTCGGCACGATGAACTTCGGTCCCGAGACCTCCGAGAGCGACAGTCACGCGATCATGGATCGTGCGCAGGAGCACGGCATCAACTTCTTCGACACCGCCAACGTGTACGGGTGGCAGACGGGCGAGGGGATCACCGAGCAGATCATCGGGCGCTGGTTCGCGCAGGGCGGTGAGCGACGTGAGAAGACGGTCCTCGCCACCAAGCTCTACGGCAGCATGGGTGACTGGCCGAACCAGACGTACCTGTCCGCGGTGAACATCCGTCAGGCGTGCGACGCCTCGCTCAAGCGGCTGCAGACCGACTACATCGACCTCTACCAGATGCACCACGTCGACCGGTCGACGCCGTGGGAGGAGATCTGGGAGGCGTTCTCCGTCCTGCGGCAGCAGGGCAAGATCATCTATGCGGGGTCGTCCAACTTCGCAGGCTGGCACATCGCGCAGGCCCAGGCCGCCGCGCGTGAGCGGCACTTCCTGGGCCTGGTCAGCGAACAGTCGATCTACAACCTGCTGAACCGCTGGGTCGAGCTGGAAGTGCTGCCCGCGGCCAGGCACTACGGCCTCGGCGTGATCCCCTGGTCGCCGCTGGGCGGCGGTCTGCTCGGCGGTGTGCTCCGCAAGCAACGGGAGGGCAGCGGTTCACGCGGCAACTCGGAACGCTCCGCGGAGGCGTTGGCGTCGCACCGCGAGGCGATCGAGGCCTACGAGAAGCTCTGTGCGGACCTCGGTGAGGATCCCGCGGACGTCGGGCTCGCCTGGTTGTTGCACCAGGAGGGCGTCACCGCCCCGATCGTCGGCCCCCGAACGGTGGATCAGCTCGACAACTCCTTGCGAGCCGTCGAGCTGAAGCTCGACGACGAGGTGCTGACCAAGCTCGACGCGCTCTTCCCCGCACCCGCCCCGAACGGCTCCAAGCCCGCGCCTGAGGCCTATGCCTGGTGACTGAACGCCATCCGGTGAGCGGAACGCTCGTGCCGTCCACGTCACCGGCGTTCCGCTCGCTGCCGGGGGATCAGTCCTCGAAGTCGTCCTCGTCGCGGGCCAGGTAGGTGGCCAGCCGCTCGACGGCGATCTCGAAGTCCGGGTTGGCGTCGACGAATCCGCGGAGCTTGTCGGCGAGCCACGCGAAGGTGATCTCCTCCTCGCCGCGCCGCTGCTCCAGCTCCTCGATTCCCCGGTCGGTGAAGTACATCTTCTCCTCCTGGAACGGCCGAGCCGCCG
>DASYMV010000170.1:0-6723 GCA_036008865.1 Pseudonocardiaceae bacterium
CGGTCGTCGACCACGCCGCGCCGACGGAGAGGAGCGCGGTCGAGGCAGCGCACGCCCCGGTGAGCCACAGTCGCAGCCGAACAGGAGCGCGCTTGCCCGCCAGGCCGACCTGGATCAGCACCGGGATGTTGCGCAGCACCACTCGTCTCGCCGGTGACGTCCAGTGCCGCAGCTCCCCACCGACACCGATGATCACGTGCGTGACGTGGAGGCCGAACGCGAGTGCGCCGACGAGCAGGCCGATCTGCGTCGCGGCCAGCTCGAGCAGGAGGCCGGCGAGCGCGCCGCCGAGACCTGTGATCACACCCAGTGGTGACCGTTCCAGAACGATCACCGCGACCGCGGAGACCAGCGTCAACAGCGGCCCGAGCCGGGTGAACACCTTCAGGTAGCGCACGAACCTGCAGACGCTACCGGTGTGCACCCGGTTCCCCTCAGGTGATCGGCGGGGTGCCGCCCTCGCGGATCGGCAGGCCCGCGGCGGCCCACGCCCGGAACCCACCGATCAGGTCGGTGGCGTCGCGCAGTCCGAGCCGCTTCAGGTCGCGCGCGGCGAGGCTGGACGAGTAGCCCTCGTTGCACACCACGACGACGGGTGTGTCCGCGGTGAAGCCCGAAATGCGGTGGTCGCCCGCCGGGTCGAGCCGCCACTCCAGCACGATTCGCTCGATCGGGACCGAGTCCGGGATCTCCCCTTCGGCGAGCCGGTTGTGCATCGGCCGGATGTCCACGATCAGAGCGCCCTGCTTGCGCAGCTCGTCGGTCTCGTGCGGGGACACGCGGCTCAGTTCGGCTCGCGCCTCGTCCAGTAGCGTTTCTGCGGTCACGGACCCTCCTGGTCGGCCAGCGCCCGCAGTTCCGAGAGCGGCAGGCGCTGCGCGGGCAGTGGCGGAATCTCCGCCGGGATGTCGGTCAGGCTCCGATACTCCCTCGTCGGCACCAGCGGTGGTGAATAGGCGTGCACGCTCGACGCGCTCGCCGCACCGAGATTGCGCACCTGGTGCGCCCGTCCGGCGCCGAACCCGATCGCGGAGCCGACCGGGCGCTCGGCGGTGCGGATGGGACCGCCGGGGTACCGGTAGTCCTCGATCAGCTGACCGGTCAGGACGGTGAAGGACCCTGCGGCGCCGCCGTGGTCGTGCGGATCGGTGCCCTGACCGGCAAGCCAGGACAGCAGCCACAGCTCCACGCCTTCGGTGAACGCGAGCCGCGCCCACCAGCGCTCCTGGCGCTCGAACCGCAGCACCTTCAGCAGAGGCGTGGTGAGCTCACTCGCCACGAGCGCCGTGAGGTCACGCAGCTCGCGCGGGGTCCACAGCTCCCGCTCGGGATGGATCACGTCGCGCAGGAACCGCACGTCGAGGTCGGGATGGATGTCCGCTTCGGGGGTCGTCGAGGTCATGGGTTCGCTCCTGATCTGCGGGTGTCCGAGCAGCGATCAAGACGCGACGCGACATCGCCTGGCGTGCGCACAGGCGTGGAGGGGA
This sequence comes from Pseudonocardiaceae bacterium, assembly GCA_036008865.1. GTDB lineage: Bacteria > Actinomycetota > Actinomycetes > Mycobacteriales > Pseudonocardiaceae > DASYMV01. The sequence goes on from DASYMV010000170.1 coordinate 1,488, forward strand.
GAGCGAGCGCTCTAACGGCCGCGTCGCGTCCGGCTACAACCGCAGGACGCGACCAGGAGCAGGTCGATCGTGCGGTCACGCCAGGTGAACAGCGAGCGGGCCACGTCCGTCATGGTGACACGGCCGATCACCCTTCGGCAGTTCGTCTCACGACCTGGACTCAGGCCCGCGGTGCACGCAGCAGCAGCAGAGACCGGCCCGGCATGGTGACGCGGGCACCCGCGGCCAGCGAACCCGGCGCGGCCGGTGAACCGTCGGCGGTGCTGCTGTCCAGCATCGGGTCGAAGGTCTCGCTGTACTCGGCGCCCGGCAACACGACCTCCATCGGATCGGGGCCCGCGTGGAGCAGCAGCAACCAGGAGTGGTCGGAGATCAGTTCGCCGTCCCTGGTGCGGGACAGGCAGTCCGACCCGTCTATCCACATCCCGAGCGTCCGGCGGCCGTCGTCGAACCAGTCCGTCTCCGCCATCTCCTCGCCGTCAGGGCGGAACCACACGAGGTCCGGGTTGCCGCTGGGGGTCGTGCGGCCTTCGAAGAACTCCGGCTGACGCAGCGCCGGGCTCTTCGCCCGCAACTCGATGACCCGCCGGGTGAACGCGAGCATCGACCGGGAGTTCTCGGTCGCGGTCCAGTCGACCCAGGACGTCTCGTCGTCGAGGCAGTAGGCGTTGTTGTTGCCGCCCTGCGTGCGCCACATCTCGTCACCCGCCACCAACATGGGTGTCCCGGTGGACAGCAACAGCGTGCCGAGCAGGTTGCGCGCCTGACGGGACCGAAGAAGCTGAATCTCCGGGTCGTCGGTCGCGCCCTCGGCACCGCAGTTCCACGACCGGTTGTCGTTCGTGCCGTCGCGGTTGTGCTCGCCGTTGGCCTCGTTGTGCTTGTCGTTGTAGGAGACCAGGTCGCGCAAGGTGAAGCCGTCGTGCGCGGTCACGAAGTTGATCGACTGCCACGGTCTGCGCCGATCGTCCGCGTACAGGTCGGACGACCCGGAGAGCCGGTAGGCGAGGTCTCGCACGCCCGTCGCGCCACGCCAGAAGTCGCGGACCGTGTCCCGGTAGCGGCCGTTCCACTCGGCCCACTGCGAACCGAAGTCACCCACGCGGTAGCCGTCGCCGGTCGCGTCCCAGGGCTCGGCGATGAGCTTGCAGCGGGAGAGCACCGGGTCGGTGGTGATGGCCGTCAGCAGCGCGGAGTCGCGGTCGAAGAAGCCGCCGCCCGGCCTGCCCATCGTGCTGGCCAGGTCGAACCGGAAGCCGTCGACGCCCAGTTCGGTGGTCCAGTACCGCAACGAGTCGGTGACCAGCCGCACCACGGCCGGCGATCCGGCCTCCAGGGTGTTGCCGCAGCCGGTGATGTCCACCGTGCTGCCGCCCGCGGCGTGCAGGTAGTAGGCCGGCGCGTCCAAGCCGCGGAAGGACAGGGTCGGGCCGTCCGGACCACCCTCGCAGGTGTGGTTGAACACCACGTCGACGATCACCTCGAGGCCCGCCGCGTGCAGGGCGGCGACCATCGTGCGGAACTCCTCGATCTCCTTGCCCGGCTCGCTCGCGTAACCGGGGTGCGGGGCGAAGTAGCCCAGCGGCGAGTAACCCCAGTAATTGTGCCGATTGTCACGCAACAGAGCGGGCTCGTCGACGAACGCGTGCACCGGCAGCAGCTCGACCGACGTCACACCGAGCCGCAGGAGGTGCTCGATCGCCGCCGGATGCGCGAGGCCGAGATAGGTGCCGCGGAGCTGCTCGGGGATGTCCGGGTGCCGCGCGGTGAAGCCCTTCACGTGCAGTTCGCAGATCACCGCCTCCTCGAACGGGACCTCCGGCTTCGTGCCCGTGTCCGGGCCGCCCGGAGAGGCCACCACGGACAGCGGGACGCTGCCCAGCGAGTCGACCCCCGACGCCGGGCCGTGCATCGGGTCGCCCTCGTAGCCGAGTGCCGCGTCGAGGTCGGTGATGGTGCCCGCGATCTGGCGCGCATAGGGGTCTACCAGCAGTTTTGCCGGGTTGCACCGCAGGCCGCGCGAGGGGTCGTACGGCCCGTGCACCCGGAAGCCGTAGCGCTGGCCGGGCGTCACGCCGGGGATCACGCCGTGCCACACGCCGAAGGTCCGCTCGGTGAGCTCGATGCGCTTCTCCGAGCCGTCGTCGCCGATCAGGCACACCTCGACCGCGTCGGCGACCGAGGACGTCACGGCGAAGCGGACGCCGCCCGCCTCGGGGTGCGCGCCCAGGGGGAACGGGCGCCCGGCGAGGACGAGCGACTCGGATGCTGGTCGGATGGCCATGCTCCGATACTCCCAGGCAAGTCCGACATCACGGGCCCGGCAACCGGGTGGCAACCCCCACTGCACGGGTGCGCAGGGCGCGTCGGAAACAATGGCCGCGTGACCGACCACGGGGCGAGGCAGGGCACGGTGCGAGCACTCAACGAGACTGATGTCGATGTGACCGATCTGGTCGTGCACATGGCGGACGTGTCCGTCCGGCGCGGCAAGAACACGCTCGTCGACCACGTCGACTGGAGCGTCGAACTGGACGAGCGCTGGGTGGTGCTCGGCCCGAACGGCGCGGGCAAGACCACCCTGCTCCGGCTGGCCAGTGCGGAACTGCACCCCACCAAGGGCGTGGTCCACCTGCTCGGCGAGCGTCTGGGCAAGGTCGACATCTTCGAGTTGCGGCCCAGGATCGGGCTGTGCTCGGCGGCGCTGAACGGTCGCGTGCCGAACGAGGAGAAGGTCGTCGACGTGGTGGTCAGCGCCGGTTACGGCGTGGTCGGCCGCTGGCGGGAGACCTACGACGAGCTCGACACCGGCCGGGCCCGCGAGCTGCTCGCCGCGCTGGGCATCGAGCACCTCGCCGATCGCACCTACGGCACGCTGTCCGAGGGTGAGCGCAAGCGGACCCTGATCGCCAGGGCGCTCATGACCGACCCGGAGATGCTGCTGCTCGACGAGCCTGCCGCCGGGCTCGACCTGGGTGGTCGCGAGGACCTCGTCGCACGCCTGTCCGGGCTCGCGCTCGACCCGGACGCGCCGGCGATGGTGCTGGTCACGCACCACGTCGAGGAGATCCCGCCGGGATTCACGCACGCGCTGCTGCTGCGTGACGGCGGCGTGGTCGCACAGGGCCTGCTCGATGACGTGCTGACCGAGGAGAACCTGTCCAAGACGTTCGGCCAGCCGCTGGAGCTGCAGCGCTCGGGCGACCGCTTCTTCGCCCGCCGCAAGACCGGGTGACCAGCGCGGCCGAGCGGTGATGCTGGTCACCTCCTACCAGGCGGTAGCCTGCCGCACGTAGTCGTGCGTCGGGGTCGAGGAGGACCTGTGGCTGAGTTCGTGAGGCTGGAAGTCGACGGCGGTGTCGGCACCATCAGGTTGGAACGACCGCCGATGAACGCGCTCAACAAGCAGGTCCAGGAGGAGATTCGCGCGGCCGCCCAGGAGGCGACCGATCGCGCGGACGTGTACTCGGTGATCGTCTACGGCGGCGAGAAGGTGTTCGCGGCCGGTGCGGACGTCAAGGAGTTCGCGAAGATGTCGCACGCGGACATGACGCTGCGCGCCGCGGGCCTGTCGTCCTCCATCAGCGCCGTCGCGGCGATCCCGAAGCCGACCGTCGCGGCCATCACCGGCTACTCGCTCGGTGGCGGTTTCGAGCTGGCACTGGCCTGCGACAGGCGCATCGCCGGCGACAACGTCAAGGTCGGCCAGCCGGAGATCCTGCTCGGCATCATCCCCGGAGCGGGCGGCACGCAGCGGCTGGCTCGCCTCATCGGCCCCAGCAAGGCCAAGGACCTCATCTACACCGGTCGTTTCGTGAACGCCGACGAGGCGTTGTCCATCGGCATGGTCGACGAAGTCGTCGCGCCGGACGACGTCTACGCCGCAGCCCGCAGGTGGGCCGAGCAGTTCGCGAACGGCCCGGTGCTCGCCTACGCGGCGGCCAAGGCCGCTGTCGACGGTGGCCTTGACATCGACCTGGCCAGCGGGTTGAAGCTGGAGAGTCACCTGTTCGCGGCACTGTTCGCCACCGAGGACAGGACGAACGGCATGCAGTCGTTCATCGAGAACGGTCCCGGAAAGGCCCAGTTCAGTGGCAAATGACGTCGTAGACCCCAAGCCGAACCCGCACGCCACCGTCGAGGAGATGGAGGCGGCTTGGAAGGACCCCAAGCTCGCCAACGTGCTCTACCACGACTGGGAAGCCGGCACCTACGACGAGAAGTGGTCGATCTCCTACGACGACCGTTGCATCACCTACGCCACCGACCGCTTCCAGGCCGTGGCCGGTGACGCCGGGCCGTACGAGCACGCGCTGGAACTGGGCTGCGGCACCGGCTTCTTCCTGTTGAACCTGATGCAGGGCGGCGTGATCTCCAAGGGGTCGGTCACCGACCTCTCGCCCGGCATGGTGGAGATTGCGCTGCGCAACGCCGAGCACCTCGGCCTGCCGGTGGACGGCCGCGTCGCCGACGCCGAGCGGATCCCGTACGACGACAACACCTTCGACGTGGTCGTCGGGCACGCCGTGCTGCACCACATCCCGGACGTGCAGGCCGCGATGCGCGAGGTGTTGCGGGTGCTGAAGCCGGGCGGGAAGTTCGTCTTCGCCGGTGACCCGACCAACGTCGGCAACTTTTACGCCCGCAAGCTGGGGCAGCTCACGTGGTGGCTGACCACCAACGTGACCAAGATGCCGGCGCTGCGCTCGTGGCGTCGGCCCCAGGAAGAGCTCGACGAGTCCTCGCGGGCAGCGGCGCTGGAGGCCGTGGTGGACCTGCACACCTTCGACCCCGGCGACCTCGAGCGCACTGCGCGCGGTGCCGGAGCGGTCGAGGTGAAGGCCGTGACCGAAGAGCTGTCGGCGGCGCTGTTCGGCTGGCCGATCCGCACCTTCGAGGCGGCCGTGCAGAAGGAGAAGCTCGGCTTCGGCTGGGCGATGTTCGCCTACCGCACGTGGCAGCGACTCTCGTGGGTCGACGAGAACGTGCTGTCGAGGGTGCTGCCGCGGGAGGTCTTCTACAACGTGTCGGTCACCGGTCGCAAACCCGAGTAGCCGGTGGGATACGCCTTCTCGCTCGACGACGTGGCGTACCTGCGCTCGGAAGCCGGGTACGCCGCGTTGGCAGAGGTCGCGAAGCTGCCGCTGACCTCCGCGTCGCACCTCGCCGACGTCGCGACCGCACGTCGCATCGCGGGCGAGAAGTCCGCTGCGGTGCTGGAGACCGTGCTGCTGCG
>DASYMV010000171.1:0-3649 GCA_036008865.1 Pseudonocardiaceae bacterium
CAGCGGCACGGCGGACAACGCGTCAGTGGCGTTGGGCAGCGTGTCGGACAGCAACGCGACCGAGCCGCTCAGCACCACGACGACGGCCTGCGCCAACGCGGTCAGCAGCAGGACGGCGAAGGAATCCCGCAGGGCTCGCACCCCCTCACGGCTGGCGGTCAGCTCCGCGTCGATCTGGTCGGCCGCGTCGTGGCTGTGCGGGGTGAGCACGTGCCCGTGGCCATGTCCGTACCCCGTACCGGAACAGTACCCACATCCGTCCACAATGGACTAAATGCACATGTTTCTCAGCTGCCAGAGGTTGGCAGTTCCACGATCTTCGCGGAAGTGGCCGCACTGCGGCACGAGACGCCCAGCGTGCCGAAGCCGCCGTGGATCTGCAGTGGCGGGCTCTTCACCGTGCTGCCGTCCGCGCAGGTGACGTCGACGCGGAACGTGCCGGTGCCGTGGCAGGAACCGTTGCCGACGTTGCGGTTGACGCTGGTCTTGCAGTCGTGCAGCCCGCTCGGCGCGGCGTTCGCGACCGCCGGCGAGGCGAGAGCTGATCCGACCAGCAGGGCTGCAACAACTCCTCGTCGATGTGTCATGCCTTCGATACGAACACGACCGGACGCACCACCGCGGCGAACCACCCGGTCGTGGGCGAGCCACGACGCCCCGGCCGTCTCCTCCCGGTCTGGAGGAACAGTCCCGATCACGGTTGTGCGCAGTACCTGCAGACGTGCTGAGGCAGCAGGGTGATCGCGTCTGTCGGGCAGATCTCCACGCACTCGCCGCAGGAGGTGCATCGCGACGCGACCACGACCGGCCGGCCGGGGGCGGGCCGGAGCGCGTGCTCAGGACAGGTCAGCAGGCACGCCCCGCAGGCCGTGCACGCCGAGCTGATCGTCAGCGGCTCGGCATCCACTGGTAGCCCCTCGGCGTGACCATCCGACCGGCGACGAACTTCGACTGCGACGAGCCGACCACCACCGTCGTGAGCATGTCCACCCCGGCGGCGTCGAACTCGTCGATCGGGACGCACCACACGCGCTGCCCGTCGCGGCTGGCCTGGCGCACCGCGCCCACGGGTGTGGAGGACGGCCGGTGCTCACGCAGGATCTCCAGCGCCTTGCCGAGCTGCCAGTCCCGCTCCTGCGAGCGCGGGTTGTAGAAGCAGACCACGAAGTCGCCCTCCGCGGCCGCGCGGACCCGCCGCTCGATGGCCGGCCACGGCGTGTGCAGGTCCGACAGGCTGATCAAGGCGTGGTCGTGGCCCAGTGGTGCACCGAGGAGTGAGGAGGCTGCCAGCGCGGCGGTCACGCCCGGCACGCCCACGAACTCGACGAGCGCGTCCGCCTGCTCCAGCGCTGGGCTCGCCATCGCGTAAACGCCCGCGTCGCCTGAGCCGATCAACGCCACGGACGCACCGGCGGACGCGAGCTGCACGGCCTCACGTGCCCGCGCCTCCTCGTCCCCGAGCCCGCTGATCCGGATGTCGGTGCCCGGCCGCAGCAGGTGCCGGATCTGGTCGACGTACTGGTCGAGTCCGACGACGATCGACGCCCGCCTGAGCTCGGCCTCCGCGCGAGGCGTGCGGAGGTCCGCGGCCCCCGGACCGAGTCCGACGACGGCGAGCCTGCCGCGCGGCATGATCCGCGCGGCGGCCACGGTGACGTTGTCCCCCTTGAACTTCTCCGCCGCGAGCTGCACGTCGGCACCGCCGCCGAGCTGGCGCGCGCCGTGCAGCGCGGCCGCCTCGGCGACGCTCGGCGTGCCCACCTCCGCCTGCACCACGTCGCTGGGGTTCGGCACCTCCACGTAGGCCAGGACGCCGGCCGGGTAGGTGAGCAACGGCGTCGTGGTGCTGTCGTGCCAGAAGCTCCAGTCCTCGACGGCGTCGAGGATGCCCTGCTCGTCCGCCTTGAGGTCGATGGTCGCGAACGCCTTGACAGCACGTAGGTCCAGACCACCCTGCACCTCGAGCTTCGACATCGCCGAGGTGACGGCCGTGGTCGGCACGCCACGCGCCGAGCCCACTCCGACCACGAGCGTGCGCGGGACCAGTCGGAGCACCCGCTCCTTCGGCGGTCCCTCGGGGAGCCGGTCGTCCACGACGATCGTCCACGCGGAGTCGTGCCCGTGAGCGGTCACGTTCTCCGGTAGCGCGGGAAGCGGGAAGCCGAGCGGGTTCGACAACGTCACGGGCTCGCCGTTGAGCACAGCGACACCACACGCGGCGAGGTCGCCGTCGACGCTCGCGTCGAGCAGTTCCACGAGTTCGTCCAGCGGCGTCTGGCCGGTGGCGTCCGAGGCGGTGGTGATCACCGGGGTGCACCCGAAGACCTCGGCGACGCGCTGCGCGAGTGCGTTCGCGCCACCCGCGTGCCCGCCCGCGAGCGCCACGGCGAACTGCCTCGCTTCGTCGACGCACACCACGCCGGGGTCGGTCTGCTTGTCCCGCAGCAGAGGTGCCACGAGTCGCACGGTGGCCCCGGTCGCGAGGAAGAACACCGCCGATCCCAGTTGTGGCCACAGCCGCTGCAGTGCCGGACGGATCGGACCGTCCGGCACCACCGCGTCCGGGCCGAGGAACGCCGCCAGCTCATTGGCCGCACGCCGCCCCGCCTCGGTCACCGCGAACAGGCCGATCATCTCTTGACTCCCCACACAATGGTCACCGGGTTGGTCGCCGCGAGGCGGCTGGAACCGTCCGGGAGCTCCGTGAGCCGTGCCGCGGAGAGCTGCACGCCCTCCACCGCGTAACCGGCTTCCTTCAAGGCGTCGCGCGCCGGACCGACGCGGTCGACAGCCGCCAGCGCGACGACCACGCGCTGCGCACCGACGCGTGCGCACACCCTGACGACGTCGGTGCCGCCACCGCCGACGAACACCGCGTCCGGTCGCGGCAGGTCGCCGACGACGGCGTGCAGTTCCGACTCCTCGACCCGCACCTCGGCACCGTGTGCGGAGGCGTTGGCGATGATCCGCACGCACTGCACCGGATCGCGCTCCACGGCGAGCACCGCAGCACCCATCCGCGCGCACTCGATCGCGACCGCACCCGAACCCGCGCCGACGTCCCACACCAGCGTTCCCGGCCGGGGCGCGAGCCTGGCCAGCGCGAGCGCGCGCACCTCCGACTTCGTGACCATGCCGTCGCGGTGCGCGAAGTCCTTCTCCGGCAACGCCCATCCGCCGACGGGTGGTGTCGGCTCACCACCCGCGAACCACCCGCGCGCCGGGACCGAGTCCGGATCGGCGAGGCACAGCACCACGTTCGGCTCACGCCACCGCCGGACCACCGCGTCGGCGGGATCCACAGTGGACACGGACTCGCCGGCACCGCCGAGGTCCTCGGCAACCACGAGGGTGCGCCGCCAGCCCGCGAGGCCCTGGCCGAGCTCCGCAGGTCCGGCCCCCGGTGCGGTGAGGACCACCACCGCCTGCCGGGCACGACAGACGTTGAGCGCGGGGCGGAGCTCACGACCGTGCGCGCTGACCACGGCGACGTCGTCCCACGAACGTCCCGCAGCGGCCACCAGCCGTTGCACGCTCGACACGGCGGGGAGCACGGCGACGCGCGCCCCCCGTTCGCGCAAGGAACGCACGATGCCGAAGTAGCCGGGATCCCCCGACGCCAGGACGACGGCGGGGCCCTCCGAGTCGG
>DASYMV010000172.1:0-2634 GCA_036008865.1 Pseudonocardiaceae bacterium
CACGAGGACTCGAAGGTCGCCGACAGCGACGAGGAGTCCGAGGACTCGGAACACAAGGACGGCGACATGAGCTAGCACGAGGACGGAGACAAGAGCAAGGACGGCGACAAGAGCAAGCACGAGGACAAGAGCAAGAGCGCGCACGAGGACAAGGACGACGACTCCGAGTCCTGCGACAGCGAAAGCGACAGCGACGACTGACAGGCCGCCCACCGCGGTCGTGAGCGTCGTCGGGCACTCCAGGATCAGATGCCGTCCGGAGGGCAGCACGCCTGATCACGCGCCTGTGTGGCAGGCCGGCGGCGGTTACCGGGCTGGTATGTAAATCCGTCGACAGGCGTCAGAGCGGTCCACTCGCGACAGGTTCAAACGATCGGCCCCTTACCCATGAAGATGGGAAGGGGCCGATCATCAGCGCGGGATCAGGGGCAGCGCGGGATCAGGGGACGAGGGTTCGCTCCCGGGGCAGCCGCACCGACACCGTCGTACCCTCGCCAGGTTCGGAGCGAAGTGTCACTTCCCCATCATGGTTGGTGACGATGTTCCGCACGATCGTCAGGCCGAGCCCGGTACCCGGAATCGACGCCTCCACCGCGTTCGACGCGCGGAAGAACCGGGTGAACAGGTCGGGCTGGTCCTCGTGGGGGATACCCATACCGGTGTCGGAGATCGACAGCACCAGGTCGTCGCCGTCCTCGCGGGCCGATACCACCACCTCGCCGCCGGCCGGCGTGAACTTCACGGCGTTGGACAGCAGGTTCGTCAGTACGCGCTCGATCTGATGCGGGTCCAGCTCCGCCATCAGCGGGTTGGGCGGGCAGTGCGCGTACAGGGTGAGATTGGCCGGCGCCCCGATGGCGCGCACCGCGCGGCTCACCAGCTCGGTCACGTCGGTGCGCTCGCGAACGGTCTTGAACGTGCCGGTCTCGATCCGCGACAGCGTGAGCAGGTCCTCGATCATGCCGCGCAGCCGGATGGTGTTCCGTTCGACGATCTCCAGCATCTGCCGCTGGTCGTCGTTCAGCGGTCCGGAGGCCCGGTCGGCCAGCAACTCCACGAAGCCGCTGATGCTGGTCAGGGGTGTGCGCAGCTCGTGCGAGACGGTGGACAGGAAGACGTCCTTCGAGCGGTCCAGTTCCCGCAGTTGGGCTGCCAGGCGCTGTTCCCGCTCGTACAGGTGGCTCTGCTGCACCCAGCGCGCCACGTCGCTGGCGACCTGCCCGGCCGCCTCGACCTCGGCGGGTACCCAGGGCACGTCGCCCGCGCACCGCACCAGCGTGATCGCGCCGTCGGGCTTCGGCCCGGCGCCGAACGGTACGGTCAGCGCGCTCACCGCACCGACCGCCAGTAGCTCGTCGCGCTCCCGCTCGGGTGCGCCGTTGGGCTCGCTGCGCACGTTGCCGCTGCGCCACACGTCACCGCGGGCGTGCCGGTCGGCGAGCCAGGCCACCGGCTCCGCGCTCAACGGTCGCGCCCCGGTCTGCTCCTTCGCGCTCCACCAGGCCGTGCGCTGCCCCTGGGCGCCGGCGCCGGCGAGCCGGACCACGGCCATATCGGCGCGGAACGCGGGTCCGAGGACACGCACGGCCGTATCCAGCGCCGCGTTCACCGACACGTGTTCGCGTACCCGCAGGCCGGCCTCGCGCATCCGGGCCTGCGCCCGGGCCTGTGCCTTGGACTGGGCCCGGGCCTGCGCCCGGGCGTGCTTCTTCTCGTCTTTGAACATGCGCTTCACGCGCCGCGCGGTACGGATCGCGACGACCACCGCGGCCAGGATCCCCAACCCGGCCGTACCGAGCAGCGTGCCCGCCGCGAAAAGCTCGGCCGTGTGGGTCCGGGCGCGCAGCGCCTCGCCGCGTGCGGTGAGGATCCGGTCCAGGCGGGCGTTGCTCGACAGGAACAGGTCGAACATCGGCCCGCCCTGATGGGTGAAGCACGCGTCCTCGTCGCTGCCGGGCTGCACGTCGCGCTGCCTGCCCGCGATCTCGAACCAGGCACCGGCCTGCTCGAGTTCGAGGTTCACCGCGGTCCGGTCCGTCGGCGCCGTCGTCCGCCGCAGAGCGGCCGCGGCGAACTCGTACTCGCGCTTCGAATCCTTGTACACGTCGTCGAAGGCGGGGTCGTTGTTGAGCAGGTAACCGCAGATTGCGCGCTGCGACTCCATGAGGACGAGGTACACGCGGGAGTTGGCCAGGCGCTCGGGCAGCACCTCGCCGGTCAACGCGTCGACCGACCGGTACTGCTGCCACGCCGCCGCCGACGCGACGGCCCCGGTGGCGAGGAGGACTCCGATGACAACGGCGAAGGCGCGGTACAGGCGACGCGCGACGGAGGTGGCCCTGCTCACGACGTGTGCCTCCTACCGAACCCGGTACCGGTCATGACTCCCCGCTCGTGCCGACTGCCGACCAGCGCCGACCATGCGCCCTGGGTTCGCGGCTCGTCATCGCCCGCGGCGACCAGGACGAGGAGGGTGACGGTGGCGGTGCCCGCCCCCGTCACGCCCGCATCCGCGTCAGCACCGCCTCGACGGGGCCGACCAGCTCTCGCTCGGATTTGAAGGTGACGAGGTCGCGAATGTCCGGATCGTTATCTGCGATCGGGATCGCTGGCATGTGTCCCCCTGTCGGTGCC
>DASYMV010000173.1:0-5541 GCA_036008865.1 Pseudonocardiaceae bacterium
GGACAGAACGCAACGAGTTCATACGGCGATACGCCGAGGGTGACGAGCCCGCGGATGTTCCGCCGTCAGCCGCGGCGATCATCAAGCGTTGTGCGCCGATCGCCGTTGTCATGAACGAGTTCTACGGCAAGCTGCACCTCGAAAGCAGAACTACGCCCTATCCGGTCGATGACGTCCAGCGGGTCTGCGCCACAACCGGGTTCGAGCCGACGCTGCCGAGCCAGACCCGGACATGAGCCGGCTTCCCGATGACGTGCGGTCCGCGTGCAGACACGTCAGGTCAGATCAGGCCCCTGGCTGCGGAGGTCGTCGACCTTGGACATGGCCTCCCGGAGCTCGGCCAGCCAGGTGTCCGCGTGCTGGCCGACGAGCTTGACCGCCCACGCCAGCGCTTCTGAGCGCGAGCGCGCCACGCCGGCGTCGACCAGGGTGTCGAGGACCTTGCGTTCAGGCTGCCGCAGCCGGGTCATCACCGGCACCGACAGCGTCGTGAACAGCTCCGTCCGCCCGTCGATCCGCACTCCCCAGCCGACCTTGCGCCGGTAGCGGTGCTCGGCCTGCCTCGCGATCTCGATGCGTTCCTCGCGCGTCGACTCGCGAAAGCGGCTGATGCGTCCTTCGACGGCGGCCGCCCGCTCGGCTTCGTCGGCGAACTCGCCTTCCAACGGCGGCAACTCGCCGACGACGATGATCTCCTCGCGGTCGACGCTGACCTCCGGCGGGCCGACGAACCACCCGTCGGGAAGCCGTCCGGTGAACCAGGCGGCCGCGTCGTCAGCCGGCGGCAGGTCGGCGTGCTGCCAGCCGCCCTTGCCGTGACCGTGGCCCCACCCGCGTCCCATTCGTCCGTGCATGGCCTTCTCCTGCAACGGTGATTACATGATTACGCCACTTCAGACGGTACGCCTGCAGGGTCACTTGCAGCGCAAACGTTCGCTGTGGGTGGAAGCCGGACTCAGGAACGCAGGGCGGCGATCAGGTCTGCGGTCTCGGTGACGGGACGCTCGCACACGTAACCACGGCACACGTACGCCGCGGCCGCGCCACCGACCAGGGGCCGGTCCGCGAGCAGCGGCACCCCCTCGGCGTCAGGCGGCCCCACGAGCACGACCGACCCGCCGTCCACGTCCGCGAGCGCTGCGGCGTGCAACTCCGCCCGGCGCGGATCGTCCGGCCTGCCCACCACGGCCACCTGCAGCGGCCCCGTCTGCAGCGCCTCGGCCACGCTGAGCCAGTGACCGGCGAACCGGGGCGCGCGCGCCGCGAGCACGCCCGCCCGTGCCACCGCGAGCTCAGCGGCCTCGCGGTAGGTGCCCGCGCGTTCGGGTCCGGCCAGCACCGACGCGGTGAGCAGTGCACTTGCCAGAGACGAGGCCCCTGATGGGGTGGCGTTGTCGGTCGGATCGGACGGCCTGCGCACCAACGCCTCGGCGTCGTCCGCGGTGTCGTAGAACGCGCCGGGGGTGTCCGGAACGGCGAATCGCGCCAGCGCCGTGTCGAGCAGTTCGCACGCGGCGTCGAGCCACCGCGGGGAGCCGGTCACCTGGTGCAGTGCCAGCAGCCCGTCGGCCAGACAGCCGTGATCCTCCAGCACTCCCGCCGCCGAACCCGCCACGCCGTCACGTGAGGTCCGCAGCAGCCGGCCGTCCTCGACGTGCAAATCGAGCAACAACTCGGCCGCCCTCTGCGCCGCTTCGACCCACCTGGGCTCGGCGAAGAGGGAACCGGCCTCGGCCAGCGCGGCGATCGCGATGCCGTTCCAGGCCGTCACCACCTTGTCGTCACGCCCTGGTTGCGGCCGCTTCGCCCGTGCCGCCAGCAAGGCCGATCGCACCCGCTCCCAGCGGTCCCGATCCTCCGGTGGGGTGAGCAATCGGAGGGTGGACGTGCCGTGCTCGAAGGTCCCCCGCTCGGTGACGCGCAGAAGGTCCGCCGCCCACGGCCCGTCCTCCTCCCCCAGCACCTCGTTGAGCTGGGCCGGCGTCCACACGTAGGTGAGCCCCTCCACGCCTTCGGTGTCGGCGTCGAGCGACGAGGCGAATCCACCCTGCGGCGTACCGAGCTCACGCAGGAGGAACTCCGCTGTGTCGTGCACGACCTCCCGGTACCGGGGGTTCTCGACCCGGCGGGTCAGGTGCGTGTAGGCCCGCAGCAGCAACGCGTTGTCGTGGAGCATCTTCTCGAAGTGCGGGATCACCCAGCCCGCGTCCACGCTGTATCGGGCGAATCCGCCTGCGAGCTGGTCGTACATCCCACCACCCGCCATGGCGGCGCTGGTGGCCTCGACCATCGACAGCGCCTCGATCGAGCCCGTGCGCTCGTGGTGACGCAGCAGGAACTCCAGCACCATCGACGGCGGGAACTTCGGGGCGCCACCGAATCCGCCGTACGTCCGGTCGAACTCCCCGAGCAACGACACCGCGGCACCGGACAGCGCATCGCTGTCCACAGTGGACAATGGTAGTGGACCGGAGCGCTCACCCAGCTGGGACACCACCCTGGTGGCGGCTTCGCTCACCTCGTCCGACCGCTCGCTCCACGCCTGCTGCACGGCTTCGAGCAACTGCCGGAACGAGGGCATGCCCGGCCGTGGCGACGGCGGGTAGTAGGTGCCGGCGTGGAACGGCTCACCGGCCGGTGTGAGGAAGCAGGTCATCGGCCAGCCACCCTGACCGGTCATGGCCTGAGTGACCTCCATGTAGACCGCGTCGATGTCCGGCCGTTCCTCGCGGTCCACCTTGACGTTGACGAAGTGCTCGTTCATGTACGCGGCGGTCTCGGGGTTCTCGAAGGACTCGTGCGCCATCACGTGGCACCAGTGACAGGCCGCGTAGCCGATCGAGAGCAACACCGGGACGCCCCGCCTGCGCGCCTCTTCGAACGCCTCCGGAGTCCACTGCCACCAGTCGACCGGGTTGTCCGCGTGCTGCAGCAGGTACGGGCTGGTCGCGCTCGCGAGCCGGTTGGTCATGCCTCCACAGTAATTCGCCCGCGAGACGCTGTCGGGCCGGTCAGACGGTGTGCCCGGCCTGCCGGAGCGGCGTGACTCCTCAGAGCCGGTCGAGCCAGGGGTGGTCCCGGTTGAGCTTGGTCAGCATTTCGGCGAGACGACCCCGTGCATCGGCGGGCAGCCAGGGCAGCACGGCTTCCAGGAGGGCGCCGTCCTTCTCCTCGGCCTTGAACAGCAGCACGAACTCGGGTCGCAGGTAGCGAATCCCACCACTGGTCCACGTCGCGTCGTCCAAGGGCATCGTGACCGCCGGGTCGAGCGGGAAGACCCACTCGCCGTCCGAGCCGCGATTCACGTGCACGTCCAACGTCCACGGAGTGCGGACCACCAGCCGGTCCGCCGACTCCTCCACCACCTCGTGGTCCGGTGGGAGCCACGCCCTGAGCAAGGGGAGGTCCTCGGCGAAGACACCGATGTCGATGTCCGACTGGGGCCTGCGGACCGCGGCGAATTTCTCCAGCGCCCAGCCGCCACCCACCCACCAGGGCACGCCGGAGCCGCGCAGCAGCTCGGCGGCAGCCGCGGGGTCTTCCCAGTCCGATTCCTCCACGACAGGACACGCTAGCCCTGCTGCTGGTCGTCCTTCTTCTCCGTCACCGGCTCGTTCGCCGGCTCATCGAAGTTCGCGGGCACCTTCTTCAGGTGCTTCGTCATCGAGCGCACGAGGAAGAACACCGCGATGAAGAACAACACGAGCACCAACAGGCCCAGCGGCGAGGACTTGCCGAAGTCCTCGCCTTGACCACCGGGGTCGTTGGAATTCGACGGCGGGGCCGCCACGAGCGCGACGGTCTCACCGACCGGCACGTACCCGAGGGATGCCTCACCGGGCAGAACGATCACGCCTTCACCTTCTCCCGCACGCCGGCGAAGAGGTCGTCCTCGGGCAGCGTGCTGTCCACCAACGAGCGTGCCAGCTCGTACTCCTCGGTGGGCCACACCTCCCGCTGGAGCTCCAGCGGGACGATGAACCACCGACTGTTCGGGTCGATCTGTGTCGCGTGCGCCTTGAGCGCCTCGTCGCGCACGTGGAAGTACTCCGAGCACTCCACCCTGGTCGTCACGCGTTCCATCACGTCAGGACGGTTGGGGTCCCAGTTCGCCAACCACTCGGCGTAGGGCGACTCCACGCCCCTGGCCTGAAGCGCCTCGTGGAACATCTCGAGCTTGGCGCGGGAGAAGCCGTGCGAGTAGTAGAGCTTGAGCGGCTGCCACGGCTCGCCCGCCTCCGGGTAGCGCTCCGGGTCGCCCGCGGCCTCGAACGCGGCGACGGACACCTCGTGGCACCGGATGTGGTCGGGATGCGGGTAGCCGCCGTTCTCGTCGTAGGTGATCACGACGTGCGGGCGGAACTCGCGGATCGCCTGCACCAGCGGCGGCGTCGACTCCTCCAGCGGGACGAGCGCGAAACACCCCTCGGGCAGCGGCGGCAGCGGGTCGCCCTCCGGCAGGCCGGAGTCGACGAATCCCAGCCAACGGTGCCGCACACCGAGGATCTCGGCCGCGCGCGCCATCTCCTCGCGCCGGACCTCCGCCATGTTCTCCAGCACGTCCGGACGGTCCATCGCGGGGTTGAGGATGCTCCCCGCTTCACCTCCGGTGCAGGTCACGACCATGACCTCGTGCCCCTCGGCGACGTAACGGGCCATGGTGGCCGCGCCCTTGCTCGACTCGTCATCCGGGTGCGCGTGCACCGCCATCAGGCGCAGCTTCTCGACCATGACCGACGCGGTCCCTCCTGATCTGCTCGACCGCCCCACCGAACAGGGCCGGGTCGGCCCCTGCGACACTGAACGCGGATGTCGGCACCTATTGTTCCCGCAGGCTCTGGGCCGCCGACGTGCGGGTGTTCGTCGATGTCTGTCTGGAGGCGCGAGGAGTGGCGCAGCGCGCACTGCCCGAGGGCCGGTACGGCTCACGGGCGAGGCGACCGGTGCCGAAGTGGCTGCGCTGGTTGCTGGTCGCGGTCGTGCTGCTCGCGGGCATCGGCATCGCCGCGGTCGCCTACGAGAACCTCGGCACCAAGCCGATCGAGGCGAAGCAGACCGCGTTCGAGGTCCTCGACGACTCCAGCGTGAGGGTCACTTTCCAGGTCGTGCGCGACCACCCGGACCAGCCCGCCGTGTGCATCATCCGGGCCCGCGCCGACGACGGCGACGAGGTGGGCCGCCGCGAGGTTCTCATCCCATCAGGTAAGAGCGCCGTTAATCAGACAACGGTGCTCCGAACGTCGAAACGTCCTATCACCGGCGAGGTTTTCGGCTGCTCTTACCAGGTGCCGCCCTACCTGTCCACGAGGTAGCGGCCAAGCGGGTGATCTGCAGGTTTGGTCCTCGCGTCGGGAACAAATGCGCGTTCTTGAACGTTGTCAACGTGTTACTCTTTCTGCTCAGCACGGCCCCGGCGCGGGCCGTGTTTTTCCGTTCCGGGCGCATGCGTCCGGAAACTGCGGGTCCACGCCGTGGACTTGGAGGAAGACGAGGAGTTGGTGACCGTGAGCGACACCCAGGTGACCTGGCTGACCCAGGAGG
>DASYMV010000174.1:0-1726 GCA_036008865.1 Pseudonocardiaceae bacterium
AGCCATTTTTTCACCCTTCTAGGTGACTCAAACGGATGCAGCATGCGACGCTATCGGCAGCTCGGCACGGTTGCCCGACAGGAGAAGCGTGCACCACTCCCGTCACAGCACCAACCCACGTGCGTCTCCTCCCCCGTGAGCGCCGGGATTGGTCCGAGCACACGTGTCGAGACATCTGGAGGTCCGAGGCCGTGGTAGCCAACCAGGAGTGGCAGATCAGCTGCCGGGACATCGCGTCGCGGCGACGGGACATGACTGTCTTCGTCAGCCAGGGGCACGTGGTCGTCACGGTGCCACCGGGAGAGGCCGCTGTGCTCACCCCGCTCGAAGTCGGCCGGCTGCGTGCCGCGTTGCGCGACGCGGTGGTCGACGCCTCCGGGGACACCGTGAAGTGATCGTCAGGCGAGGCGGAGAACTCGACGTCGACTCGATCCCCGCCCTGCCCGCCTTCCACGTGTCCGCCGGTTTCACCACGACGGACCGTTCCACCGTCGGCGACCGGCCCGGACAGGTGCTGGAGATCCGGCTGAACTGACCGCATCGGTCACCGACTTGGCTTCGAACTCTTCCTACTCACGGGTAGGTAATGCGAGTATCGAGGTCGAGGAGGTGACCATGACGACCGCACCGCCGATCGCACGGCACGACGCCACCACCGGCCGATGACGTCCACAGTGGATGGTGAGGTGATGCGCGTGCGCGCGCTGCTCGACCGGATCGTGTTGCCAGCACGGGCCCTTGCCACCCTGGTTCGCGCGGGCGTGGTCCGCCCGATGCGCCCGGATCGCCTCGCAGGGGTGCTGGACGGCTACCGGCACTGGAACATCACGATGGCCTGGGGTTACGCGATGGGAGCCGCGCGGCACCCGGACCGTCCGGCGATCGTCGACGACCGCGGGACGCTCACGTTCGCGCAGGTCGACGAGCGGACCACGCGGCTCGCGCGCGGTCTGGCCGGGCTCGGGGTCGCAGCCGGCACCAAGGTCGCGATCCTGTGCCGCAACCACCGCGGGTTCGTGGAGACCGTGACCGCGTGCGTGAAGCTCGGCGCGCACTCCGTCCTGCTCAACACCGGCTTGAGCGCCGCCCAGATCGCCACGGTGCTGCGCGAGCAGGACGTGGCGGTGGTCGTCGCGGACAGCGAGTTCCGCGCCCTGCTCGCGCGCGCCCCGCGCAAGGCCCGCCGCGTGATCGCCTGGGTGGACGGCGCGACCCGGAGTGAGACTCTCGACGGCCTCATCGAGTCCTCGTCCGCCGCGCCGTTGCCCCGGCGACCACCGCGCGGCAGGCTGATCGTGCTCACCTCGGGTACCACCGGCGCTCCCAAGGGCGCACGCCGTCCGGAACCCGCCGGGCTCGGGCCCGCGGCCGCGTTGCTGTCGCGAATCCCGTTGCGCGAAGGAGAGGTCGCGGCGGTCCCGGCGCCGCTGTTCCACACCTGGGGGCTCGCCGCGTTCCAGATCTGCCTGGTACTCGGCGCCACGCTGGTGCTGCGGCGGAAGTTCGACCCGGAGCAGACCCTGACGGACGTCCAACGGCAACGCTGCGGAGCACTGTTCGTCGTGCCCGTGATGCTGCAACGAATCCTCGACCTGCCGTCGCGCCCGGCTCTTCCCTCGCTGCGTGTCATCGCGTCCAGCGGGTCGGCCCTGCCACCCCCGGTGGCGCGCCGGTGCCTCGAAGAGATGGGGCCGGTGCTCTACAACCTGTACGGCTCCACCGAGGT
>DASYMV010000175.1:0-2495 GCA_036008865.1 Pseudonocardiaceae bacterium
AGGTCGACACCTCCGCACTGGAGCAACTCGCAGGCCAGATCGACCCGTCGAATCCGGAGAGCATCGAGGAGGCCATGCGCTCGGGCATGCTCGAGCCGCAGACCACTCCGGAGCAGCAGGCGGCGCTGACCAGGCTGGAGACGCTGCTGGCCCTCGTCGAGGGCTGGGTGGACGTCGTGGTCGCCGACGCCGTCGGCGAGCGCCTGCCGGGTGCCGACGCGTTGCGCGAGACCCTCCGCCGCCGCCGCGCGAGCGGTGGTCCCGCCGAGCAGACGTTCGCGACGCTGGTGGGGCTGGAGCTGCGGCCGCGACGGCTCCGCGCCGCCGCCGCGCTGTGGAAGCTCGTCGGTGATCAGCACGGCGTCGAGGCGAGGGACGGCATCTGGGAGCACCCGGACCTCGTCCCCACCGCCGAGGACCTCGACGACCCGCTGGAGTTCGCCGAGCGACTGGCCAGCACGCGCGCCGCGCTGGAGGACCCGATCGCGGAGATCGAGAAGGCGCTGAAGAACGAGAAGCCCGAGGGTGACGAGGGCGGCAAGCCCGCGGAGTAACGCCTAATCCTCCTCGGTGATGCCGAGACCGGCAGCCGCCGAGATGCCCTCCAGGTACCCGATGGCCCTTTCGGCCTTCGGGTACCTGTGCACGAGCTTCCAGAAGTCCTTCCCGTGGCTGGGCACACGCAGGTGTGTCAACTCGTGGATCAGGACGTAGTCGAGCACCCACGCGGGCACGTCGCGCAGGCGCTCGCTGATCCGGATCGTGCCCTCGGTCGGCGTGCACGAAGCCCAGCGCGTGCGCATCGGCGGCACCCACCGCACGCTCGTCGGCTGCGCGTCGTTGTCCAGGTACCGCGCGGCGAGCTCCTCGCACCGGGCGAGCAGTGCGGCGTCGGACGTGCGGGCGGGCGAGCGCCTGCGGGTCTCGCTGCGCTGCAGACGGCTGAGCATCTCCTTCACCCAGTGCTCCTCCTCCAGCCTGGTCATCCGGGCCGGGAGCAGGACGATGACGGTGTCACCTTCCCGGTACGCACTGACCATGCGGCGGCGCCGAGCGCTGCGTCGCACCTCCACCCGCGGTTCGGCCATGACGTTCACGGTAAGGCCAACAACCGACGATCCGCGGCCTCCAAGTGGCGGTGTGTGCGGCCGAACAGTCGCGGATTCCACCGGAAGGTGGCTGGACACGCGCTCGCCTACCTGCGCGGATCTGCACGTTGCCAGATGTAGCGTGGCCGAAAGGTCCCCGAGTGCGACCGCACTCACAACTGCGAGGAGGGGCTGTGGCCGAGAGCTACAACGGCTACTGCGTGAAGTGTCGCGAGAAGCGTGACTTCGATGGTGAGATCCATGAGACGAACGGCCGAAGGATGGCCAAGGGAAAGTGTCCGGTCTGCGGCACGACGGTGACCCGGATTCTCGGCAAGGCCAAAGCCTGACGAACACGCAGGTGGGGCGGCTGCGGACGGGAGGCGGACCGCCCCACCTCCTGCCAGGCTGCACTCATGGTGAGCGACGGAGTCATCACGGACAGCCTGCCCCGCCGACCTCGAGTGCTGCCCGGCCTCGCCGTCCTGCTTCGAAGGCCCGGTGAGATCCAGGTCGGCACCGACCCGCGTCACGCGGTGGTGATCGACGGCCTGCCGCCCGCGTTCATCGACGAACTGCTGGACCTCGACGGCAGGCACACCATCACCGAACTGGGTGAGCGTGTGCGAGCCCGTGGCGAGAACGCCGACGATCTTCTCGACCTGCTGTCCAGGCTCAGAGCGGCTGGCCTCGTGGAGGAGTCCACGGGTGTTCCGCCCGCCCTCGCAGCGGACGCCACGAGCTGGACCCTGCGAACCGGACATCCCACGTACGGAATCGCGGAGGCTCGAGAGCACGCCTGCGTGGTGGTGCACGGTGACGGCAGACTCGCCGTCGCGACGGCGTCGCTGCTGGCCGCGTCAGGGGTCGGCAGGGTTCAGGTCGTCGCCGGTGGCGCGGTCGGGCCGCAGGACACCGGCTGCGGTTACCTCGTCTCGGACATCGGCCGCCCCCGGCGCGAGGCGGCCGCGGAAGCGATCCGGCGCGCATCGAGCACCACCCGCCTCAAGCCCGGAGTACCGGACGTCGTCGTCCTGGCCGACGCGATGGTCACGCGCCCGGACCTCGTCGGGGAACTGATGACCGAACGCGTTCCGCACCTGGCCGTCCGGGTGCGCGAGGGCGTCGGCCTGGTCGGCCCGCTCGTGCTCCCCGGTCGCACCAGCTGCCTGCGGTGCGCCGATCTGCACCGGGCCGACCGCGACCCGTGCTGGCCCGCGGTGGCAGCCCAGCTCGTGGACCGACCACAACCAGCGGACCTGATCGCCGCGTCGGCCACTGCGGCCCTCGCGGTCGGTCAGGTCCTGCTGGCCCTGGACCTGAATCGCGTGGTCCAGACCTCGCCGTCCGCGGTGAACACCACGATCGAGATCGACCCCCTGCGAGGAATCGTCGACCGCAGGACCT
>DASYMV010000176.1:0-10294 GCA_036008865.1 Pseudonocardiaceae bacterium
ACGCGGCCTGGTCGCAGCTGCGGTCGATGCTGGAGTACAAGGCGGCCTGGCACGGCCGCGAGCTGATCGCGGTGGACCGGTGGTTGCCCTCCACCAAGACGTGCTCGCAGTGCGGGGTGCTGCGCGACTCGCTGCCGTTGCACGTGCGCGCGTGGACCTGCCGGTGCGGCGCGGTCCACGACCGCGACATCAACGCAGCGCGCAACGTTCTGGCCGCCGGGCGGCCGGTCGCAGCCTGTGGAGACGGTGTCAGACCAACCCGGCGCTAGTCGGTGAGGCAACCGTCGCAACCTCCCCTCGGGGCAGAACAAACAGGAACCCTCCGGCGCGAGCCCGACGGGATGCCCGGCCGTCAGGCCGGGGAGAACGTCAACGGACGTCGTCCTCTCCGGTACCGGTCAGCGCGAGGAACGCGTCCTCGAGGCCGACGGCGTTGATCTCGATGTCGTGGGTGTGCGGGAAGGCCGCCAGCAGGGCGCGCAGCGCTGCGTCGGAGTCCGTGCAGGCCAGGGAGACACGGTCCGCGCGCATGAGCACCACGCGGTCGGCGTACTCCTGCGCCTCCTCCAGGTAGTGCGTCGCGAAGAGCACCGTTCGGCCGGAGTCGGTGAAGTCCCGCATGGACTTCCAGAACTGGCGGCGGGTCTCCACGTCCGTGGCCACGGTCGGCTCGTCGAGCACGAGCAGGTCCGGGTCGCGGCCTGCGGTGCAATGCGGCGACCAGGCCGACCGTCTCGGCCACCGTCGCGTCGTCCAGCAGGGAGCCGCTCTGCAGCATCGCGCCGATCGATGCGCTCGCCACCGCCTCGCGGGCGGTCCGGCCGAACACGGAGACCTCGCCGCGATCCGGTGTGGTCAGGCGAGCAGCATGTCGATCGTCGTCGACTTGCCCGCACCGTTGGGGCCGAGCAGTGCGACGACCTCGCCGGGAGAGATCATCAGGTCGACGCCGTCGACCGCGCGCACATCGCCGTAGGCCCTGTGCAGGCCCGTCAACGCCACCGCGGCGCCGGTGCGGATTGCCGTTGCTCCTGTCATGGGAAGAGCTTGTCCGGCTTGCGTTTCCGAACCAGGTTTCGCCCGTCATGCTCTCGGCATGACATGTGTCATGGTGCGAGGATCGTTTTCATGCCAGCTGAGCAGCCCACGATCCTGGCGACTTCCGGCGGTTATCGCGCGGGTCGTCGCACCGATCTCGAATTCGGCCCATTGGTCCGATTCGCAGTCGAACTGTCCGGAGTGGACGGACGACGCCCGTCGTTGTGCCACATCGGCACCGCGAGCGGCGACCAGCGGTGGTTCAACGCGTGGGTCTCCGAGGCAGGTCAGCTCGCCGGGATCGAGGTGCCCCACCTGAACCTGTTCACCATGCCGCCCACGTCGGACCTCCTCGACTTCGTCCTGTCGCGGGACGTCGTGTGGGTGGGTGGCGGGTCGGTGGCGAACCTCCTCGCCGTCTGGCGCGTGCACGGCCTCGACGCCGTGCTGCGCGAAGCGTGGCAGGCAGGCGTGGTCCTGTCCGGAGTGTCGGCGGGCTCCATCTGCTGGCACACGGGCGGAGCAACCGACTCGTTCGGCCCGGAGCTGCGCGTCGTCGACAACGGACTGGCGCTGCTGCCGTACGGCAACGGCGTGCACTACGACTCCGAGGAGGCTCGCAGACCGACCGTGCAGGCGGCGGTGGCTTCCGGCGCGCTGCCGTTGACCTACTGCACGGACGACGGCGCCGGACTGCTGTACCGCGGCACCGAACTGGTCGAGGCCGTGGCGGAGCGGCCCCGTGCAGGCGCGTACGTCGTCTCGCGCGACGAGTCTTCAGGGAAGGCACAGGAAGAATCGCTCGACATACGCCGGTTGTAGCAGGCAACGTTGGTTGTTGTGAGTCAGCGTTCCAGACGTCATCGTCGTTCTGGATCGATCAGCGTCCTCGTCTGGCTCGCTCTTCTCGTCATGACCTCGTCCATCGTGATGATCACGAAAGCGGAGACCAGCGCCACCGACAGCGCGGTCGCCGGAGCGGCACGTCTGAGACCCGTGCCCGACGGCAGCGCGCTGCTGACGACGTCGAGCACCCCGTCCCCCGCACCTGCGCCCCCACCGGCTCCCGCACCGGATCTCGCGGGAGCCGTCGCGGGGGCGGACGCGATCGCCGGTGGGGACATCGACCTCGGGGTCGCCGTCCTGGACTTCAACACCGGACAGGTGACGAGCGGCCACCAGGGCTCCAAGCCGTTCTACACGGCGTCGCTGAGCAAGCTGCTCCTGACCGTGGACATGCTCACCCGGCGCGCGACGGGCGACCTGCAGATCTCGGATTCCGACCTCGAACTCGTCGACCGCGCGCTGACCGCCAGCGACGACGACGTGATGGACTCGCTGTGGACCACCTACGACGGGACGAGTGCGATCGAGCGCGTGGCGTCCGCCGCCGGGATGACGGAGACCACGCCGCCCCGTGATCCCAGCCAGTGGGGCGAGGTCGTCGTCTCGGCGGCGGACATGACACGGCTGTTCTACTTAATCACGCACAAGATGGCCGCCGGCGACCGCGACGTGGTCATCGGCGACCTCTCCGCCACGCAGCGGCGAGCGACCGACGGGTTCGACCAGTTCTTCGGCCTGCTCGACGACTCCCGCGGCGTCTACGCCAAGCAGGGCTGGATGTACTACCTGCCGAGCGACCTGTACCTGCACAGCTGCGGCGTGGTGAACAACCGCTTCGCCGTCGCGGTGCTGTCGATCCAGACCGGCGTGGCCACCCAGACGGCCAGGAACCGCCTGGGTGAGGTCAGCTCGTCACTGCTGCGCGTTCTGCTCTCCGCCTGAAAGCAGGTCAGCAGCCGATCAGGCGCGCTGCGAGGTAGGACTCGATCTGGTCGAGCGACACGCGCTCCTGCGACATGGTGTCGCGCTCACGCACGGTCACAGCGTGATCGGTCAGGGTGTCGAAGTCGACGGTCACGCAGAACGGCGTGCCGATCTCGTCCTGACGGCGGTACCGACGGCCGATCGCACCGGCGTCGTCGAAGTCGACGTTCCAGTTCTTGCGCAGCGCGGCGGCGAGGTCACGCGCCTTCGGCGAGAGGTCGGCGTTGCGCGACAGCGGCAGCACGGCCACCTTCACCGGAGCCAGACGCCGGTCGAGCTTGAGCACGACGCGCTTGTCCACGCCGCCCTTGGCGTTGGGCGCCTCGTCCTCGGTGTAGGCGTCGAGCAGGAACGCCATCATCGGCCGGCCGACACCGGCTGCCGGCTCGATCACGAACGGCTTGTAGCGGGAATTGGTCGCCTGGTCGAAGTACGACAGGTCGACACCCGAGTGGTTCGAGTGCGTGGTCAGGTCGAAGTCGGTGCGGTTCGCGACCCCTTCGAGCTCGCCCCACTCCTGGCCGCCGAACTGGAAGCGGTACTCGATGTCGACGGTCCGCTTCGAGTAGTGCGACAGCTTCTCCTTCGGGTGCTCGTAGTGCCGCAGGTTCTCCTTGGAGATACCCAGATCCGTGTACCAGCGGGTGCGCTCGTCGATCCAGTACTGGTGCCATTCATCGTCGGTCCCCGGCTCGACGAAGAACTCCATCTCCATCTGCTCGAACTCGCGCGTGCGGAAGATGAAGTTGCCCGGCGTGATCTCGTTGCGGAACGACTTGCCGACCTGGCCGATGCCGAACGGCGGCTTCTTGCGCGACGTGGTCTGCACGTTGAGGAAGTTGGTGAAGATGCCCTGCGCGGTCTCCGGGCGCAGGTAGTGCAGGCCCTCCTCGGTCTCCACCGGACCGAGGTGCGTCTTGAGCAGGCCGTTGAACATCTTCGGCTCGGTGTACTCGCCGCGGGTGCCGCAGTTGGGGCACGGCACGTCGGACAGGTCGCCCTCGGCGATCTGCTTGCCGGTGCGCTCGGCGTACTCCTCGCCGAGGGTGTCGGCGCGGAAGCGCTTGTGGCAGGAGTTGCACTCGACCAGCGGGTCGACGAACGCCTCGACGTGGCCGGAGGCGACCCACACGTCACGCGGCAGGATCACCGACGAGTCCAGGCCCACGACGTCCTCGCGGCCCTGCACCATGAACTTCCACCACTGGCGCTTGATGTTGTCCTTGAGCTCGACGCCGAGCGGACCGTAGTCCCAGGCCGACCGGGTCCCGCCGTAGATCTCACCGCACGGGTAGACGAACCCGCGGCGCTTGCACAGGTTGACGACGGTCTCGATGCGATCGGCGGGCACGGACACTCCAGAGAACGAGGAAACGGGCTGCTCGCGGACACGTGGTGCGGCGGATTGAAAGCCTAGCCCGCCCCATCAAGTGGTCACGGCCGGGTGACCGCTTCCAGGCTCCGGTCAGCGGGGCGTGGCCGGGCCGGCGGCCTCGCCGAGGCGCACGGTGCCCGCGTCGTGCGCGAGCAGGCTGACCTGCTCGATCACCGTACCGCCCTGCGCGACGAGCAGCGGCTCGTACGCGGCGGGTTCGTCGGCGAGCGCCTCGGACAGCAGCGGAACGACGTGTTCGCGGACGTCGAACGGCGACATCGCCCGGCGGTAGGCGACGACCGAGTCGAACTCGACGGTGAGCACCCAGCGGTCGGCCTCGTCGGTCGACCGGCTGAGCAGACCGCGCCGGCAGCCGGGCGCAGCGGTGAGCAGGCCGAGCGCCCGGTTGGCCCGTGCGGTGAAATCGGCGACATCGGCTTCGAGCACCGTGAACCGGCAGACAAGTAGCACAGTGCAAGGATGGCACGGTGCCGTACGACCCGAAGCGCACCTTGATCCCCGGTAGCGGACCGCTGGCCAGGGTGCCCGCCCCCGTCGTGTTCTGCCTGGTGCTGGCGCTGTTCGTGCTGGGGGTGTGGCTGGGCGGGCCGGTCGGCGCCGTGCTGCTCGGTGTGCTCGCGCTGGGTGTGCTGGCCCTGCTCGCGGTGACCTGGCGGACGCTCGGCACAGGCGAGCGCGCGCTGCGCGTCGTCGTGCTCGTCGTACTGGTGCTGATCACGCTCTCGGTCGTGCGTTGACTGCGCCTAGACTTGGTGCTGAAAATCCCTACCAGTACCGGCCGGAGAGGGTGCGTGCGATTGAGCCAGGACGCAACGACAGTTCGCCTGAGCGGCGCACACGAGCACTCGCCCGAACGTTGCGCCGGTGATCTGACTCCTCCCCGATCGCCCCGGACCCTGTCCGCGGCGGGCGACCTGCTCCGCGCACTGGCCGCCCCCGTGCGCATCGCCATCGTCCTGCAGTTGCAGGAGGAGCAGCGCTGCGTCCACGAACTCGTCGACGGGCTGGGCGTGGCGCAGCCGTTGATCAGCCAGCACCTGCGGGTGCTCAAGTCCGCGGGTGTGGTGCACGGCGAGCGGCACGGCCGCGAGGTCGTCTACCGCCTGGTCGACGAGCACCTCGCACACATCGTGGTGGACGCCGTCACGCACGTCGAGGAAGGTGGGGGCTCGGCGACCACTCCCCCGGCCGCCGACGCGAACGAGACCGACCGGGTTGGCCGGACGGAGGAGATGTGACGACAAGCGAACGCCCGAACACCGCCGTGCCCGGCCTGCGCTCGACCAAGCAGCGCACCGCGGTGTCGAAGCTGCTGGACCAGCTCGACGAGTTCCGCTCGGCGCAGGAACTGCACGAGGAACTGCGGCGGCGCGGTGAGGGGATCGGCCTTACCACGGTGTACCGCACCCTGCAGTCACTCGCCGATGCGAGCGAGGTCGACGTGCTGCGGACCGACACCGGTGAGGCGATCTACCGCCGATGCTCCGCGCACCATCACCACCACCTGGTGTGCCGCAGCTGCGGCCGCACCGTCGAGGTGGAAGGTCCCGCGGTGGAGAAGTGGGCGGACCGCGTGGCCGCGGAGAACGGTTTCGCAGAGGTCAGTCACACCGTGGAGATCTTCGGCACCTGCGCCGAGTGCACCACGAAGCCCAAGGGCCGCTAGACGAGTAAGTCCTGACTGAGGTCAGTGGTCGTAGGTGATCAGTGACCTGGTTGTGGGTTGGCCGGTGGCGCGGTTGTGCCGGATTGCCGCGGTCATCGCCAGCCGGCGTTGAGCGATGCGGGCGGTGAGTCCTTCGATGCTGCGCCCGCCGTGCAGCTCCAGGTCGAGGGTTCGACGTCGATGGTGCCGTCGGCGTTGCAGGTGCGGTGCCGGTCATTCCTCAGATCATGTGGAAGGGACGCTCGCCGGGCCGGCAGGGCCGGGCCCGATGAGGTGGGCCTGGGCGCATTTGCGGAAGGCCGCCACGAGGCGGCTGTGGTCGTCGGCGCGGGTCGCCAGCACGACATGGCTGGGCTCGACGCCGTGCAGGGGAACCGTGGTGAGGTCGGGGCGGAGGCTGATGCCGGCCGGGACGAGGGCCACGGCCTGCCCGGCGGCGATGAGTTCGAGTTTGTCCTCGACGGCTTCGACGAGGGGGCCTTCGGGTGCCTGGCTTCCGTCGGGTCGGGGGTCGATGCGCCAGAAGGCGTTCCAGGCCGGGTCGGGCAGCCGGGGCAGGGGTTCGTCGGCGATGTCGTCGAGGGTGACGGAATCCTTGCCGGCCAGGCGGTGGTCGAGGGGTACCAGCAGCACCCGGGGCTCGTCGTAGAGGACCGTCACGTGCAGTTGGTCGGTGGGGAACGGCAGCCGGGTCACCGCCGCGTCCACTCGGTGATCGAGCAGGGCCGCGCGCGGTTCGTTCCAGGCCAGATGCCGGGTGTGCACCTCGACGTCCGGGTGCCGGCGCCGCAGCTCGCGCACTGCCGGGGTGACGATGAGGTTCGTGATGTAGCCGATGGTGATTCGGCTGGGCTGGGCGGCGGCACGGGTACGCGCCGCGGCCTCGGCGGCTGACCGCAGCAGCGCCTTGGCGCGGGGCAGGAAGACCTCCCCGGCTTCGGTCAGCCGGCTGCCTCGCGGGGTGCGGTCCAGCAGGCGGGCGCCCAGCTGCTGCTCGAGGCGGCGAATCTGCCGGCTCAGGGACGGCTGGGCGAGATGAAGCGCGGCGGCAGCGCGGCCGAAGTGCCGGTGGTCGGCGACGACGGTGAAGTACCGCACCAGCCGCAGATCGAGGTCCGCCGGAGGCTGCGGCGAGTCGGGCATGCCCTCATCGTAGCCTCTCGTGCCCATCAGCCGGTACCGGACGACCGCTGTGAACTGCGGTGATGCCTGGAATGTATTGCTCGATGCGAAACAGGTCGTGGACTCGGAGCGCTCCCTGCCTGCAAGGTGGAATCACCAGCCCGGCACCGTTGCGGTGCCGCATCGGGCCGGACCCCGTTGTCTTGTCGAAGGAGTGCACCAGTGCGCGTGTTCGTCACCGGAGCAACCGGCTATATCGGTTCCGCCGTCGTTCGGGAACTCATGGGTGCAGGGCATCAGGTCGTCGGGCTCGCCCGCTCGGACACGGCCGCCGCAGCATTGACGGCCGCCGGGGCCCAGGTGCACCGCGGCGCCCTCGATGACCGCGACAGCCTGCATGAGGGCGCCGCCGCGGCCGATGGCGTCATTCACCTGGCATTCATGCACGACTTCGCCGACTACGCCGGCGCGGGCGCAGCCGATCTGCGCGCCGTCGAAGCGATCGGCGCCGCCCTCGACGGCTCCGGCAAACCCTTCGTGGTCACCTCCGGAACCTCGGTGGTCACGCCAGGGCGCCTGGCAACGGAAGAGGACGCGCCCGACCCGCGGTCGTCCGGCGTGCCGCGGATCGCGTCGGAGAACGCGGCGATCGCGCTGGCTGAACGCGGGGTGCGATCATCGATCGTCCGTCTCGCACCGTCCGTCCACGGCCCGGGCGATTCCGGCTTCGTCCCGAGCCTGATCGGCATTGCTCGCGACAAGGGCGTCTCGGCCGTGGTGGAAGACGGCGCCAACCGCTGGCCGGCCGTGCATCGCCTCGATGCGGCACGCCTGTTCAGACTGGCGGTGGAAGCCGCCCCGGCGGGCTCACGGCTGCACGGTGCCGACGATGAGGGCGTGCCATTCCGTGACATCGCCGACGTCATCGGTCGCCACCTGAACCTGCCGCTGGTCAGCATTTCCCGCGACGAGGCAGACGCCCACTTCGGCTGGCTTTCCGCCATCGCCTCGACCGACAACCCGACGTCGAGCGCGTCAACGCAGAAACTCCTGGGATGGCGGCCAGCGCACCCCGCACTGATCCCGGACCTCGAAGAAGGTCATTACTTCAACGACTAGACGTGGTGACCACGGACGAGTGCGTCCGCTCCCGCCCGACTGCGCGGTGCTCGAACCTGGCCGGATGGGCTGGCTACGGATACTGCCCGTCGCACTCGCGCTGGTTCTGGGGACTGCGGCTGCATCTGATCTGCACACCCACCGGGCTGCCGATCAGCTGGACCCCGGCCGATCCGAAGATCGACGAGCGGCAGGTGCTGATGGCCGTGCCGGAGCACGACCCGAGCCTGCTCGCCGACCGGCCCGGACTAGTGATGATCGGCGACAAGGACTACACCTCCGCCGAGTTGGACCAGTGGCTGACCGAGTGCGGGGTGCGGTTGCGCCCCTCTTATCGCAACCGCACCCCACGCCCCGGCGAACAGCTGCTCAAGCCGATCCGGCAGCTCATCGAGTCGGTCAACGACATGTTGAAAGGCCAACTCGACCTGGAGCTGCACGGCGGGCGCAGCATCGAAGGACTCACCGTCCGCGTCGCTCAACGCAGGCTGGCGATGACCGCGGCAATCCGGCACAACCGCGCCACCGGCCAACCCACAACCAGGTCACTGATCACCTACGACCACTGACCTCAGTCAGGACTCGTACGGGTCCGGCGGTGCGGCGATGAGCTGCACGTCCGTGACGGTGAGCGTCGGCACGTAGGACGTCGCCTTGCTCGCCGATCCGGGCACGACCTGGCCGGTGATCTCGACCCACTGGTCGATCGCCAGCGCGTCGAACTGAGCGCCCTCCATGCGAACCTTCACCGGTGAGGCGTCGGCGGCACAGCAGGAGATGATCAGCCGGGCGAGGTAGACCGCGTCGTCCTTGCGCACCACGAAACCGGTCAGCTTCACCTTGCGGTTGTTGAGCGAGCCCGAGTCGTCCCACGCGGTGCGGGTGACGAAGTCGCTCATCGGCATCGTGATGACCTGATCGGACGGCAGCGGCGCGAACGCGCTGCGCTGGCTGGACTTCTGCGAGGCGTTGCGGTTGTCCGCGCGGCCGACCGTGTCAGCGCCGAGCGCCGGCGGACTGATCAGGAACACCGCGAGCACCGGCAGCAGCAGCATCCACGGGCTGCGCGACGCGTGGTGGTGGTCGTGGCCGTGTTCGTCGGGCTCGACCACCTCCGCCCGCTTGGCGTCGGCCATGTCCCGCGCTATCGCGATCACCGCGAGCAGCACCATGATCACGCCCGTCACGATGAGGAAGGGCTGCAGCGCGGGCTTGACGTAGCGCAGGTACGTGCCGGTCAGCGCGAGCTTGAGCAGCGCACCGCCCAGCAGGATCAGCAGGATGTTCTGCGTCTCGCGCCTCACCGCACACCTCCCAGCACCAGCAGTCCGGACAGCACCGCGCAACAGATGGCCACCACGAACGTGACCGGGGCGAATCGGGCCGCGAAGGAGCGTCCGAACGCCCCGGCCTGCAGCGCGATCAGCTTCACGTCGACGGCGGGACCGACGACGAGGAACACCAGGCGAGGCAGTAGTGGCAGCGCGGACATCGACACGGCGACGAACGCGTCCGCCTCGCTGCACAGCGCGAGGATCACGGCGAGCAACGCCATCACGAGGACGCCGAGCACGATCTGGCCGCTCAAGGTCTCCATCCACGCGGTCGGCACGAGCACGCCGAACGCGGCGGCGAAGAGGCCGCCCAGCACGAGGAACCCGCCCGCCTCGACGAGGTCGTGCCGTGCGGTCTCGGCGAAGACCAGCCAGCGCGACGTGCCGTCGCGCTCGGGGAGTCTGCGCAGTGCGCGTTCTGCGATCCACTCCGCCTTGCCGAACCGCGTCCACAGCCAGCCCATCACCACGGCCGTCAGCAACGAGCCGAAGAAGCGCGCCAGCACCATCATCGGCGCATCGCGGAAGGCCACGGCGGTGGCGACCAGCACGATCGGGTTCACGGCGGGGGCGGCCAGCAGGAACGCCAGGGCGACCGCAGGAGCCACACCCTGCTGCATCAGCCGCCGAGCGACCGGCACGGACGCGCACTCGCAACCGGGCAGCGCGATGCCCGCGACACCGGCCACCGGCACCGCCAGAGCCGTCTTCCTCGGCAGGACCCGGCGCAGCAGGCTCGCGGGGACGAATGCGGCGATCGCCCCGCTGATCAACGTTCCCAGCACCAGG
>DASYMV010000177.1:0-8912 GCA_036008865.1 Pseudonocardiaceae bacterium
GCGCAGTTGTCGGTGATCGACGGGGAGTTGATCGGCACGGCCGCACCCAGGACGCCCACGTTGTTGCCGCAGACACCAGCGGTGACGTTCGCGTTGTTGCCGTTCAGCGCGCTCAGCAGCGGGCCGTTGGTCCAGTGGTGCGCGTGTGCGGGGGTCGCGAACGCCGGGGAGCCGAGCATCATGAGACCGGCCGCAGCAGCGGCGACAACGCCTGCCTTCTTCAGCACTTCGAACACTCTCCTTGTATCGGTGTTTCGCGTCTTAAGTTAGCGGTGCGATCGAGTCGTCACACGAATTCTGACCCGGTTGTGTGACATACCGTGTGTTGCGGTCGCCTGTTGTGGTGAATAGCGGCCGAAACGTGCGCGATGGGTGTCACTGAAAACCCAATCCGGTGACACCCGTCGGTACTTCGTTCAGGTGTCCGAATCTGCCGGATCAGTCGTCCTGGTTGACGTCGTCGCCGTCGTCGATGCCGCCGGCGGCGCAGTTGTCGGTGATCGACGGGGAGTTGATCGGCACGGCCGCACCGAGGACGCCCACGTTGTTGCCGCAGGCACCGACGACGGCGTTGATGTTGTTGCCGTTCAGCACGCTGAGCAGCGGGCCGTTCGTCCAGTGGTATCCGTGGTCGTGTGCGGTGGACGCGAACGCCGGGGAACCGAGCATCATGAGACCGGCCGCGGCAGCGGCGACAACGCCTGCCTTCTTCAGCACTTCGAACACTCTCCTTCTGTCGGGATTTCCCCGTTTTTCCGGAGTCTTCGGGGACCTCCGGACGGTGGGGCCCTCGGTGGGAAAGTTACCGGTGATGCCACTACTTGAAACCCGGCCTGACACTATTGTGTGACGGCAAGATCCATCGCTGTCGCCTGTTGCGGTGCATTGCTCATTACCGTCCAATGGACTTCGCCGGCCTGTGGTAGAACTCGCGCCCGAACTCGTAAGCTCCGAGCAATGGACGCCGACCAGATCGTGCGCGAGTACCAGCTCCTCGGGTTGCGCTTCGACAAGCTGGTGCCCGGTTTCGTGGACTCCTTCACCGGTGACCAGCGGCTTCGCCGCCAGGTCGACAACGAATCGACGCCCGAGCCGTCGGTGCTGGCGGCAAGAGCGACGCTGCTGCGTCGTGAGCTGAGAGGGGCCGACCTCGGCGAGCCACGGCGCCGGTTCCTCCACGCGCACCTGGTCGCCCTCGAATGCACCGGCCGCAAGCTCGCCGGGCGGCCGATCGGGTTCGTCGCCGAGGTGGAGGCCTACTTCCAGGTCGCCGTGCGGCCGGGTCAGGTCGACGGCTATCGCCAGGCGCACGCGGAGATCGACGAACTGCTGCCGGGCGAAGGCTCCCTCGCGTGCCGGCTCGCCGACTTCCGGGCACAGGACGAGGTCCCGCCGCGGCGTCTGCAGGGGTGCGTCCACGCGCTGTCGAGCGCGCTGCGCGACCTCGTCCGCCAGCGCTTCGAGCTGCCCGCGCAGGAGACCGTCGAATACCGCGTGGTGACCGACAAGCCGTGGAGCGGGTTCAACTACTACCTCGGCGACTTCCGCTCGCGCGTCGCGATCAACGCCGATCTCCGCCATCGCGCGTCCAATCTGCCCCACCTCGTCGCCCACGAGTCCTACCCGGGGCACCACACCGAGCACTGCCGCAAGGACGCCGGGCTGGTCGCCCGACGGGGCTTCGCGGAGCAGTCGATCTTCCTCATCAACACCCCGCAGTGCCTGATGGCGGAGGGCATGGCGGACCTCGGGTTGCACGCCGTCGTCGGTCCTGGCTGGGGCACGTGGACCGCGGAGATCATGGCCGACCTCGGCCTGCGGGTGGACGGTGAGCTGGCGGAGCGCGTCGAGCGGGCCGCGGCCGGACTGCTGGGCGTGCGCCAGGACGCCGCGCTGATGCTGCACGACCAGGGCGCCGACCCCGAGGACGTCGTCGCCTTCCTCCGGCGGTGGCTGCTGGTGCCGGAGGTGCGGGCCCGGCAGATGCTGCGGTTCCTCGCCGACCCGTTGTGGCGCGCTTACACGACCACCTACGTCGAGGGCGTCAAGCTCGTGAAGGCGTGGCTCGACCTCCGCCCTTCGGGGGAGCCGCTGGCCGACCGCTTCCTGCGACTGCTGGACGAGCCGCTGGTGCCCGCGTCGCTCGCCGAAGATCTGGCCGACGGGGTCTCCTGGCTCCCCCGCAACGGTGTGTGATCATCCCTGTTCCACGGCCGATATGCGCTCTGACCTGCGCGAACGTGTACCTGAGAGGCAATCGGGTGATCTCCGTTGGGCTGTTGTCGCCAGCTTTCCGGGATTTGGCCAGCCGGTGACGACTTGACGAATCACCTGTGTGGCTGCCTGCAAAGCGGGTACTCGCGGAGGTAACTTCCGAACTGGCGGGACGCGACCACTGCGGACCGCGCAGGGAGGCCCTGATCGTGGCTGTAGTTAGCGCGAGGGGGCCGGCACCCGGCCCTCGTGGTTGGTGCGCCTGACGCCATTCGGCGGTGGGTGGACTGATCGATCGGGGTGGTGCCTGGCCCAGCGAGGAGCGGACGCGGGTGCCGCGTTCGTGAGGGAGTTGCCGTGAACGCACGACGTCCCGCGAGCCGTTCCTCAGGCTCATCCCGCAGCACCTCTCGGCGCCGCAGTGCGCCAGCGGTCGACACATTCGTGCTGGACACCTCGGTGCTGCTCTCCGACCCGCTGGCCGCCACGCGGTTCGCGGAGCACGAGGTCGTGCTCCCGCTCGTGGTGATCAGTGAACTGGAGGGCAAGCGTCACCACCCCGAACTGGGCTGGTTCGCACGAGAGGCGTTGCGCCTGCTCGACGACCTGCGATTGCGGCATGGTCGCCTTGACGCACCGGTGCCGATCGGAGATCTCGGGGGAACCCTGCACGTCGAGCTCAACCACTCCGACCCGGAGGTGTTGCCACCCGGATTCCGCACCGACTCCAACGACGCGCGGATACTGGCCTGCGCGCTCAACCTGGCCGCCGAAGGTCGATCGGTCACCCTCGTCACCAAGGACATGCCGTTGCGCGTGAAGGCGGGCGCGGTGGGTCTCGCGGCCGACGAGTACCGCGCGCACGACGTCACCCTGTCGGGCTTCAGCGGCATGTCCGATCTCGACGTCGACCAGGGCGTGGTGGACGCGCTCTACCGGGACAACGTCATCGACCCCACCGTCTTCGATCTCCCGCACGTCGGCGAACTGCCGTGCCACAGCGGTCTTCGGCTGCTCGCCGGCACGTCGAGCGCGCTGGGCAGGGTCACCGCGGACAAGCAGATCAGGCTGGTCCGCGGCGACCGGGAGGCGTTCGGCCTGCACGGGCGCTCCGCAGAGCAGCGGGTCGCGCTCGACCTGCTGCTCGACTCCGACGTCGGCATCGTCTCGCTGGGCGGACGAGCCGGCACGGGCAAGTCGGCGCTGGCGCTGTGCGCGGGCCTGGAAGCGGTGATGGAGCGCAGGCAGCACCGCAAGGTGGTGGTCTTCCGCCCGCTGTACGCGGTCGGCGGACAGGAACTCGGCTACCTGCCGGGTTCGGAGAGCGAGAAGATGCAGCCCTGGGCGCAGGCGGTCTTCGACACCCTGGGCGCCCTGGTCAGCCAGGACGTGGTCGAGGAGGTGCTCGACCGCGGCATGCTGGAGGTGCTGCCGTTGACGCACATCCGCGGCCGGTCGTTGCACGACTCCTTCGTCATCGTCGACGAGGCGCAGTCGTTGGAGCGCAACGTCCTGCTCACCGTGCTGTCCCGGTTGGGCAGCAACTCGCGGGTCGTGCTCACCCACGACGTCGCGCAGCGCGACAACCTGCGGGTCGGCCGGCACGACGGCGTGGCGGCGGTCATCGAGAAGCTGAAGGGGCACCCGCTCTTCGCCCACATCACGCTGACCCGCTCGGAGCGTTCGCCGATCGCGGCGCTCGTCACCGAGATGCTGGAGGACTACGCCAGCTAGAACGCCCGTCCGGGCCCGCAACGGGAACGCGAAGCTCCCGTTGCGGGCCAGGGGCGTGTTCTCAGTCCAGCGCCCTGCGCAGGAAGCCGCGCATGCCGAGCGCACCGAATGCGGCGATCGCGAGCAGCAGGATCACGAGGTCGATCGCCAGCGGGATGTGCGGGACCTCGGGTACGAGCACCGCGCGCATCCCCTCGCTGACGTAGGTCAGCGGATTCAGCGCGCACAACACCTGGAACCACCGCAGGTGCTCGAGTTGCGTCCACGGGAACTGGGCGGATCCGGTGAACAGCAGCGGCGTGAGGATCACGGCGAACATGATGTTGATCCGACGCGGTGGCACGGACGTGCCGATCATCATGCCGACGGCCGCACCGGCGAGCGAGCCCAGGACGATGACCAGCAGTGCCACCGGAACGCCCGAAGCAGGCCAGTTGACGTCGAGCATGACGAACCCGATCGGGATCATCAGCAGGGCGGCGAGCAGGCCGCGCAGCGCTCCGAAGACCATCTTCTCCACGGCGACCAGCGGGATCGGGATCGGTGCGAGCAGGCGGTCCTCGATCTCCCTGGTCCAGGAGAAGTCCAGCACCAGCGGCAGCGTCGTGTTCTGCAATGCGCCGAGGAAGCCGTTCATCGCGACGATGCCGGGCAGCAGGACCTTGGAGAAGTCGCCGTGCACGAAGCCGATGTCACCGAGCACCTTGGCGAAGATGAACAGGGTGAAGAACGGTTGGATCAGGACCTGGGCGAGGAAGCTCGGCAGCTCGCGGCCGGTCACGAAGATGTCGCGCCACAGAATCGCGCGGAACGTGCGGACGGAGACCGACACGGGTGTCGCGGTCATCGGAGCTCCCTGCCGGTGAGGTGGATGAAGACGTCCTCGAGGCTGGGCTCGCCGATCGCCAGGTCGCTGACGGGGCACTTCAGAGCGTCGAGGGTGCGCAGGACCGCGGGAAGCACGACCGCGGGCTCGACGTCGGTGTAGATGCGGAACATGCTCGGTCCGCCCGACGGCGGCGACTGCACCGCGCCGGGCGGGGGACCACCCGTTGCGAACGCGGGCATGCCGGGTGGGAAGCCCACGGCAGTGGTGGCCACCTGCTCGACCCGGTGCACGCCACCCACCGCTGACAGTGCGGCCGACACCGGCTCAGGGCCGGTCCCGTTCAGGCCGACCGTGACGCTCAACGTCGTGCTGCCCGGCAGTGACCTGGTCAGATCGACGGGACTGTCCAGCGCGAGCAGTTTGCCGTGATCGATGATGCCGACCCGGTCGCACAGCTTGGCCGCCTCGTCCATGTCGTGCGTGGTGAGCACGACGGTGACGCCGTCGTCGTGCAGTGCCGCCACGCGATCGTGCACGAAGAGCCTCGCCTGCGGGTCGAGCCCGGTCGACGGCTCGTCCAGGAACAGCACCTTCGGCCGGTGCATCAGCGCCCTGGCGATCATCAACCGCTGGGCCTGGCCACCGGAGAGCGTGTCCACCGCCGCCCCGGCGTGGTCGCCGAGGCCCATGCGCTCCAGGATCTCGTCGGCCAGTCGCCGGCGCTCCGCTCGTGGCACCCCGTGGTACGCGGCGTGGAACAGCAGGTTCTGCCGGGTGTCGAGCGTGCGGTCGAGGTTGTTGCGCTGCGGCACGACCGCGAGCAACTGACGCGCGCGCTGCGAGTCGTGGACGACGTCCACGCCCTCCACCAGGGCGCGACCGGAGGTCGGCCGCACCCTGGTGGTCAGCACCCCCACCGTGGTCGTCTTGCCCGCCCCGTTCGGGCCGAGCATGCCGAACACCTCACCAGGCCGCACCGAGAAGCTGAGCCCGTCCACGGCCGGTTTCTGGCCGTGCTTGTACACCTTCACCAGATCGGTGACCGATACGGCTTCGTTCACGATCTGAGCTTAAAAGTGGGTGCAACCCACTTTTCACGCGGCGAATTGTCCGGATCACCAGCCGCCGGGAAGAGGTCGCCCCTCGGCGAAACCGGCCGCCGACTGAATGCCCAGCACGGCGCGCTCGTGGAACTGCTCGAGGTTCACCGCGCCCGCGTACGTGCAGGCGGAGCGGACGCCGGAGGTGATGGCGTCGAGCAGGTCCTCGACTCCTGGCCGGACCGGGTCCAGCCGCATCCGCGAGGTCGAGATGCCTTCCTCGAAGAGCCCCTTGCGGGCCCGGTCGAACGCGTTGTCCGTCCTCGTGCGCGCGCTCACCGCGCGCTTGGAAGCCATGCCGAAGGACTCCTTGTAGAGGTGTCCCACCTCGTCGCGCAGCAGATCGCCAGGCGATTCATAGGTGCCGGCGAACCACGACCCGACCATCACGCTGGAGGCACCGGCGGCCAGGGCCAGCGCCACGTCCCTCGGGTGGCGGACGCCGCCGTCGGCCCAGACGTGCTTGCCCAGCGCGCGGGCCTGGGCGGCGCACTCCGCCACCGCCGAGAACTGCGGCCTGCCCACGCCGGTCATCATCCGCGTGGTGCACATCGCGCCGGGTCCGACACCCACCTTGACCACGTCGGCGCCGGCCTCGACCAGATCGCGCACACCCTCGGCCGTGACGACGTTACCCGCGACCACGGGTACGGTCGGGCCCGCCTCGCGGACCGCGCGCAGCGCGTGGATCATCTTCTCCTGGTGCCCGTGCGCGGTGTCCACGACCAGCGCGTCGACACCGGCCTTGAGCAGTTCACGCGCCTTGGCACCGACATCTCCGTTGACCCCGGTGGCGGCAGTCACCCGCAACCGTCCCTCCGCGTCCAACGCGGGTGTGTAGACCTCCGCACGCAGCGCGCCGATCTCGGTGAGCACCCCGGCCAGACGACCACGGTCGTCCACGCCCAGCGCGACCCTGGTGGTGCGTCCGTGCAAGCGGTTGAACACCTCGCGCGGGGCCGTGTCCAGCGGGAGCGTGAGGACGTCGGGGTCGGCCACGTCGGCGATCCGGGTGAACCGGTCGACGCCGGAGCACGCGTCCTCGTCGACCACGCCGGTGGGCCTGCCTTCCGCGTCCACCACCACGACCGCGCCGTGCGCGCGCTTGTGCAGCAGGTTCAGCGCGTCGGCCACGGCGTCGGTCGGCCGCAACGTCAGCGGCGTGTCCCAGACCGGGTGGCGTTCCTTCACCCAGGAGACGATCTCCGCGACGGCGTCCGGGGCGACGTCCTGGGGCAGGACCACGAGCCCGCCGCGGCGCGCCATCGTCTCCGCCATGCGCCTGCCGGCCACCGCGGTCATGTTCGCGACCACGACGGGAATGGTGGCTCCGGTCCCGTCCGAGGTCGCCAGGTCGACGCCGAACCGGGATTCCACGCCGGAGCGCCCCGGTACCAGGAAGACGTCGTCGTAGGTCAGGTCGTAGCTGGGCTTGTGCCCTTCGATGAACCGCACGAGGACTTGACGATACCCGCATGGGAACGGTCCGCCCTGGTGATCACGGCGTTGGCTCCGCACCCCGCGGGGGCAGCAGGCCGCGCACGGCGTCGATCGTGTCCGCCTCGGCGGCGTCCTTGTCCGGCCGGTAGCGCAGCACTCTGGCGAAGCGCAGCGCCACACCCCCCGGATAACGCGGGCTCACCTGCACGCCGTCCAGTGCGATCTCGATGACCATTTCGGGACGGACGTGCACCACCCAGTCGTTCTGCTCGGTGGCGATCTGCTGGAGTTCGCGCGTCTGCCAGGCCAGCAACTCGTCGGTCAGGCCCTTGAAGGTCTTGCCGACCATGATCGGTGGGCCTCCGTCCGGGTTGCGGGCACCGAGGTGCAGGTTCGACAGGTGGCCACGGCGCCTGCCGCTTCCCCACTCGACGCCCAGCACCACCAGGTCGAGCGTGTGCACCGGCTTGACCTTCTGCCACGCCCGGCCGCGCCTGCCCGCCGCGTACACCGACTCCAGTGACTTGACCATCACGCCCTCGTGCCCGGCGCCCAGGGAGTCCTCCAGCACCTCCGCCGCGCGCTGGTCGTCCGGGGCGACGGCGCCGGGGATGACGTGCGGCCCGGCCACCCGCCGCAACGAGTCGAGACGCTCGCGCAGCGGGAGGTCGAGCAGATCGGTGCCGTCGAGGTGCAGGCAGTCGAAGAAGAACGGGTGCAGCAGTAGTTCCCGGACGTTCCGCGCCGATGTGCGCTCCCCGGCGGAGACGCCGTCGAGCAGCGAGCCGAACCGGCTCATCGTCTCCTGGAAGGGCCGCGGCTTGCCGTCGTCGTTCAGCGCCAGCGTCTCGCCGTCGAGGACCACCGACCGGCACGGCAGACCTCGTACCAGCTCCACCAGTTCCGGCACGCTGGAAGTGATGTCGCGCAGCGTGCGGGTGAACACGTGGACCTCGTCCCCGTCGCGGTGCACCTGGATGCGGGCACCGTCGAGCTTGTGCTCCACGACGGACCCGCCGAGCTCGGCGAGCGCTTCGGGCAGCGACTCGGCGGAGGAGGCGAGCATCGGCCGGACCGGACGGCCGACTTCGAGGCGGAACCCCTCCAGCGCTGTCACACCGCCCTCGAGTGCCGCCCGCGCCGTGTCGGCCAACCTGCCGGACAGCATGAACGCCCGGCGCACGACCTCGGCCGGAACCGCGGCGGCCGAGGCGATGCCGTCGAGCATCACGCCCTCCAGGGCGCCCTGACGCAGCTCACCGGTCAGCAACCGGCGCAGGAAGTCCTGCTCGTTCTCGGTCGCGCGGACGAACAGGCCGGTCAGCAGCTCAGCGCGGCGCTGGACCGACCCCTTGCCGTTGGTGGCCGCGTAGGCCGCCAACGTCGCGTCCACGTCGGTGACGGTGAGCGAGGCGGTCTCCGACGGGGCGACCACCAGCTCGTACACGGTGCGCCAGCCCGCGCCGATGCGGCCCTGACTGGGCACACCGATGAGGAACGACACCACTGCGGGAACGACGGCCGGATCGTCGATCTTGCGCAGCAGCTCGGCGAGCTCGGCCACCTTGGCCAGGCGGGAGCGGGTCGCGGCGACG
>DASYMV010000178.1:0-7674 GCA_036008865.1 Pseudonocardiaceae bacterium
GCGCGCGATAGGCCCGGTAGTCGAACAGCGTCTCCCCGCCTGCGATCACCAGGCGGACGTCCGGGGCGGATCGGCGCAGCTGCGCGTAGGCCTCCAGCAGTTCGAGCGATCCCTTGCGAGGTTCGATGCCGCCGACGGTGAGCACGTAACGCCCGAACCGCTTCCACCGCTCGCGGGCAGCGGTCGCCTCCGGGGCCGGGCCCGCTGCCGTGGCGAACCGGCCGGCGTCCACCCCGTTGGCGATCACGGCCGCCTTGATGCCCCACCCCTCCAGCAGTTCCGCCGCCACCGCCGACGACACGCAGACGTGAGCGAACGGCGTCACGATCGCCTTCTCGTGGCACGCGGCCAGTTCGGGAGTGGTGAACTGGTCGAGGTGGTGCACGGTGCGCACGCACCTGCCCACGGCGTTGGCGCTGATGCAGTCCTGGGCGTGCACGATGTCGAACCCGCCGGGACGGAACGCCTCGCGCAGCGTGTCGATCGACCGCAGGATTCGCTCGCCCACGCCCTCTCCAGGTCGATCGGCGAAGGGGACGACCTCCAGGTGCACGCGAGGGTCGACCGATCGGAAGAATCCGGCGTCGCCGCCGCGCCCCAACGTCCAGACGGTGACCTGTTGGCCTGCTTCGACGAGTGCCTCGGCGAGCGCGAGCGTGTGGACGACCCCGCCGCGCGGCTTGGTGGAGTAGCTCAGCAGTGCGATCGACAGCGCGTTCACCGGTTGCTCCCGTACACCGAAGGCTTGCGTTCCTTCAGGTGGCTCAGCACACGCCGGGCGCTTGCGATCTCGGCGGCGACATCGACCTCGGCGATGGCGATGCCGGCCTTCGACCACGTGCGGGCGAGGATTTCCCCACCGGGGCCGACGACCTTCGCCTGCCCCAGGAAGCGCATGCCGCCCATCGCACCGGTTTGGTTGGACGCGGCGAGCACGACCTGGTTCTCGGCGGCGCGCGAGCAGTCGTAGAGGTCGAACAACCGGGACTGCCGATCCCGCGCCATCCGGGGTGCGCGGTTGGTGATGCTGGTCGGCCACGCGGACAGACACGCCAGGATCTGCGCGCCGTCCAGTGCGAGGCTGCGGGCGGACTCGGGAAAGGTCTTGTCGTAGTCGATCATCATGCCGATTCGGCCGACGGGGGTGTCGAAGGCGGTGAAGCAGTCGCCCGCGGAGTAGGCGAGCGACTCGCCGGCGGGCTGGTGGACCTTGCGGTGCCTGCCGAGCACGCCGTCCCCGGTCACGCACACCGCGCTGTTGTACCGGCGTTCCCCGTCGGCTTCGCAGTAGCCCACGCACACGACCATGTCCCCGGCGAGCGCCGCGACCTCGCGAATCGGGGTGCTGTCCGCGGTGAGCGCCGGCGGCAACGCTTCGGGGTCGGGATGGCGCAGGTCGGCCAGGTAACCGCCGAGCGCCGCGTCGGGCAGTACGAGCAGGCTCGCCCCCGACTGGCGTGCGTGCTCGACGAGCGTTGCGATGCGCTGCACGGCGAAGCCGAGGTCACGGCCGAAATGCGCCGCCACGGCGCCGATGCGGATCGTGCTCACCGGCGCGTCACCCCGCTGTCACCGCGAGGGGCCGCGTTGATCCGCCCCATGCCGCCGGGTAGGCGTGCGGCCTGCGGTCGCGCAGGTGGCCCATCGCCCGGCGAGCGTCGTCGAGTGCCTTGCGCACGTCCAGTTCCGCCACGGCAGTCCCGGCATCCACTCCGGTGTCGGCCAGCACGTCCCCGCCGGGGTCCACGATCTTCGCGCTGCCCACGAGACGCAGTGAGCCGAACGTGCCGGACTGGTTGGCCGAGACCCACACGACCTGGTTCTCCAGGGCGCGTGCCCGGTCGAACAGGTCGAAGCGGCGTTTCCACCGGTCGACGGTGAGGTCCGGGGACGGGTTGGTGCTGCTGCCCGGCCAGGCCGACATGCACACGACGATCTCGGCGCCGTCCAGTGCGAGCGCACGTGCGGACTCCGGGAACGCCTTGTCGTAGCAGATCATCATGCCGATCCGGCCGACTGGAGTGTCGAACGCGGCGAACCCCTCGCCCGCGCCGTAGCTGGCGTCCTCGCTCAGCGGCTGGTGGACCTTGCGGTGATTGCCCAGCACACCGTCGCCGGTGACGCAGACAGCGCTGTTGAACCGCTGGTCGCCGGCGAGCTCGCAGTATCCGGCGGTGACGACCATGTCGCCCGCGAGCGCCGAGAGCCTGCGGATCTCCGGCCCGTCCAGCTCCAGCGCGGGCGGACCGTCGGCACTACCGTCCAA
This sequence comes from Pseudonocardiaceae bacterium, assembly GCA_036008865.1. Lineage (GTDB taxonomy): Bacteria > Actinomycetota > Actinomycetes > Mycobacteriales > Pseudonocardiaceae > DASYMV01. The sequence continues at coordinate 2,267 of DASYMV010000178.1, forward strand.
ACTGGACAGATAGCCACCCAGGCATGCCTCGGGAAGGGCGAGCAGACCGACGCCCTTCGTGCGGGCATCCACGATCAGCTGTGCGATCGTGGAGAAGTCCGCCTCCAGGTCGCGGTCGAACGGCGCCGCGACCGCGGCCATGCGCAGCGTGCTCATGCGATCCCCAATCCTGTGACCTCGTCGGAAATGACGGTGGTGTGCTCCCCGTCCGGCCAGCGCAGCGACACCCCTGCACCGGCGACGAGCTCGCCGCACTCGGCTCCTGCGGCGGGACCCGCGGGAAGCGAGGGAGCGCCGGGTGCGTCTGCGGTGAGCATCGCGAAGCCGGGGAAGCAGGTCAGCCAGTCACCGACCGCGGCGCTGTCGGGACGCGGCACGGACGAGACGTCGAGCACCGCCCCACACCCGCTCGCCTCCGCGAGCATGCCGAGCGTTCCCGCGATGCCCGCCATCGACACGTCCTTGGCCGCGGCAGGACGCGCGGCGGCCACCGCCCCCAGCATCGTGCGCAGCTCAGAGGTGGTGCGCCCTGAGGTGGAGTCCCACTGGCGGCCGACGTATCCCGGTCGCCAGCCTCCACCGGTGTCGACGGTCAGCCGCACCCGGTGCCCGGGCCTGCCGCCTCCTCCGGGAACGGGATGCCTGGTTCGTCCGAGGGCGGTCACCGACAGCGCCGCGGGCACGCCGAACTGGGTGTGGCCACCGAGCACCGGTACGTCGTAGGTGGCCGCGGCGTGACGCAGACCGGACATGATCCTGCTGGCGAAGGAACGGTCGCGTGCTGCGACGGCGTCGAGCAACCCCACGGGCTCGGCGCCCATCGCGGCGAGGTCGTTGACGTTGACCAGAACCGCACACCAGCCCGCCCACTCGGGATCGCGTTCGACCATCGACGGCACGATGGCGTCGCAGGCCGCGACGAGGTCGCTGCCGGGCACGGGGGCACCGTCGTCACCGACGAATCCGGGGCCACCGGGAGAAAGCCCGTTCAGCAGCGGCCCCAGGTCGTTCTTCGTCGCGGCCGCCAGCGCGGCGATCCGGCCTGTGGGCCAGCGCATCAGCACGTGCGGCGTGCCCGCCACCGTCACCGCACGCACCGGTGTCCACCCCAAGCGCGCGAACATGCGCTCGTTGCGGACCTGCACGGTCGCCTCGAAGCGCAGCACGCTCGCGTTCTCCGCATACGCGCACGCCGCTCGGACCAGTGCCGGCCCCACACCGCCGGCACTTCGGTGGGCAAGGTCGACCACGAGCCTCCCGCCGCACCACCAGCCGATGTCGGGTCCGTCGCCGGCCGGGTGAAGCCGAACCCCGCCGATCACCTCTCCCCGCGCGTCCCGCGCGACCAGCACGACCGTCCGCGCGTCGTCGTCGTGCCGGTCCACGTCGTGGCGGGCGAACAGGTTCTGCTCGTCGACGAAGACTCGACTGCGCAGAGCGCGGTAGGCGGTGAGGGATGCGGCGTCGTCCACCCGTTCGATGCGGAAGGCTGGGTGTGGCCGCGGTGCGCGGCTTTCACCGAGCAGGGCCACGACTTCAGTGACGGGGCGCGGGGCGCCGTCGAACGCGATCATCCGCTCACCCGCCCGCGGCCTGCAACGCGCTGCAGGCCCCGCACGCGGCGCAGCCCGCCTTCTGCTCGGCGCCGCTCATTCCCGCGGCCCGGAGCAGAGCGGCGACCCGCTCGGTGACCTCGCCGACGAGGGCGGGGGCCGGAGCCGGCACGCCGTCACGACGCGCGAGGGTTCCGAGCATCGGACGGAAGGGCACGACGAACGGGTACACACCGCGCTCGATGAGCCTGGCCGCGCCGGCGACGAGTTCGTCGGGACTCTCCCCGAGACCGATCAACAGGTAGGTGGACACGCGGTTGCGGCCGAACACGCGCACCGCCTCGTCCCACGCGGCCTCGTACTCGCTCAGCGGAACCGTCGACTTGCCCGGCATCCAGCGTGCTCGGACCTCGTCGTCGAGCGACTCGACGTGGATGCCGATCGCGCCGGCTCCCGCCTGGTGCAACTCACTGATCACCGTCAGGTCGCGCGGTGGCTCGATCTGCACCTGGATCGGCAAGCCGGGAACCGCGTCCAGCACGGCCCGCACGCAGCGCACCAGGTTGCGCGCACCCCGATCGGGGCCTGCGGTCGTCCCCGTGGTCATCACCATCTGCCGGACACCGTCGAGCCGAACCGCCGCGGCGGTCACCTCGGCCAGTTGCGCGGGTGTCTTCGCGGCCACCGTCGCGCCCGACCGCAACGACTCCTCGATGGTGCAGAACCGGCAGCGCTGGTCCTCGGCGTAGCGGATGCAGGTCTGGACCACGGTGGTGGCCAGCACGTCGGAACCGTGCAGCCGCGCGATCTTCTCGTAAGACACGCCGTCGGCGGTGGCGAGGTCGTAGAACCTCGGTCGCGCGACGACCTGCAGCGACAGTCCCGTGTCGACCGTCCCGCGGAACACCCGTCCCTCGCGGACGACGAAGGGACTGTCGGGGTTGCGGGGAAGTGCCGCGTTGGCACCGTTGACGAGCACGTGACCGTCATCGCTGGGGCCCGCTCCGTCAGGGCGGCGGACAGGCGCCTCCATCCGCACACCCTGCACGGCGATCTCGACCCGAGCGTCGAGTGCGGACCGGTCGCGGGTTCCTCCTCCGGTCGACGACGCAACGTCCTCGACTTCAGTGCCAACGCGCACAACAGCCCCCTAGAACATGTAGGTCGAATTGATGATCGCGCCCTTGCGGGCGTAGTGGATCAATGCGTCTTGCACGTCCAAGGGGTGTGAGGGGATGACGCCCTCGATGAGGTCTTCCTCCCTGGCGCCGTGCAGCGACAGCCCGAACCGGCAGCAGAACACCTTGCCGCCCTCGGAGATGAACGTCTTGAGCTGGTCGTTGATGTTCATCTCACCGGGGAACGCCGCGTTGCCCGTCGTGGGGAACCCGCGAGTGGCCAGGCAGTTCAGCGATCCGGGGCCGTAGAAGTAGATCGCCGACTCGAAGCCCTTCCGCAGCGCCCTGGTGGCCTGGAGGATCGCCACGAAGCTCACCGAGGACTCGTGCGCGATCCCGTGCACCAGGGTGAAATAGGTCTCGCCGTTCTCGGCCTGGTAGTCGGGAAACACCTTGGTGCCGCCGTACAGGCTGGAGCCCTCAGGCAGCGAGGGGTGGGGGATCTCGTCGAGGCTCTGCTTCTCGAGATCGGTGAGGTCGGCCATCACAGCTCCTTCTTCGATGTTTTCATCACTGTTATCCGTAGAGCTTCTCGAACGTTCCGCGGAACACCAGTTCCGCGAAATCTCCATCCCCGGCGGCTGCTTTCAGCCGGGCGCACTCGCCGGGCTGATCACCCCAGGGCTCGTCGCTGGCGAACAGAATCCGGTCGTGCCCGATGCCACGCCTGTTCACTTCGTCGGCCAGCCAGCGAGGCGCGAAACCGATCGCCCACGACAGGTCGGTGTAGACCCGTTTCCCAGCGGCCACCCAGTCGAAGAAGCGCGAACCGACGAGCTTGATGTGGCCGCTCATCCCACCGCCGAAGTGCACCAGGTGCACCGCGACGCGGTCGCCGTACCAATCGACGAGGTTGCCGACCTCGTCGATGTCCGAGGCCGCACCCGGCGACGTGTGCACGTGCACCACCAGTCCGTGCTGCTGCGCGGCTCCGAAGATGCGGTCCAGTCCAGGGCGGCAGGCCGGATCGGTCGGACGCCCGCCGAGCAGGAAGCTCAGCTTCAGCGCGCGCACCCCCGGCTCGCCCGCCAGGGTCAGTGCGGCCTCCGTGCGCTCCTGATCGCTCGGCAGGGGCGAGACCCACAGCCCGGCCGAGATGCGGTCGTCACTGGCTGCCGCCTCGACGCACAACTCGTTGAAGGAGAATGCGATTGCCGGATCCGGGACTCCGTAGTTGGGAATCACCAGAGCACGCTCGGTTCCTTCCGAGTCCATATCCGCGATCAGTTCGCGAATTGTCGCCCGCGCCCTCACGTCAGGTTTCAGCGGAGGACCGCCGTAGAACGGATACGAGGGCAGCAGACCCAAATGACGGTGCGCGTCGAAGATCATACGATCGCCCATGTGAGGATGACACTCCCTGGTCATTTCGAAATCGTTCCCGCCGGAACAACACCGCGTTTCGAGCGGTTTCAGAGGAGTAAATCGGGCGCGGTCTCCTCACGCCACGGTGCGCGGTGCGGTCCACTCCTCGTCGCTGGGACAGGTGCTCGTCCGCGTTCCGGCGATCCACCGCACGTCGAACATCCGCTGTGCCTGTCGTGCCGCACCGATCCGATCCGCCAGGTGTTCGGCGTCGGCGGCGACACCGCAGAACCGCCCGGAACCCCACGTGTGCTGCCACGGCAAGCCGAGGAAGTACAGGCCGGGGCAGCTGGTGACACCGCGTGCGTGCGTCGGATAACCGCGACCGTCGAAGACGGGCACCTCGATCCACCTGTGGTCCCGACCGAAGCCGGTGCTCCAGATCACCGCGGTGATCCCGCTGCCCGCCACGTCGAGCTCCCGAGGCCCGTCCTGCGGAACCCACACCGGTGTGTAGCGCGCCTCCACGGGCGCGTCGACACCTGTCGACTCGATGTGTGCGTCGATGGAGTTCTTGATGCTCTCCGACACCGCGTCGGCGTGGTCGAGATTGCTCGTCAAGTCAGCGGCGAAGGACAGCGTGCCGCCCTTGATGTCGTCGAGCCGCCCGTACAGACGCATGCCGTCCCGCGCGAACGCCCGCAGGTCGATGTCACGTCCGCCGTCGCGGCCGGTCACGTAGTGGTTGGCCCGCAACCGCACGGCGTCTGCGTCGTCGAACTCGTCGATCCCCTTGCGGTAGTAGCCCATGTCCTCCAGCCAGGCCACCACGTCACGGCCGCGGTAGAACCGCGCGACACGCGGTGCGCTGCCGACCGCGAGGTGCACCCGGCGGCCCTCCAGGTGCAGATCCTCGGCGATCTGGCAGCCGGACTGGCCGGTGCCGACGACGAGGACGTCACCCGGCGGCAACTGCGCGGCGTTGCGGTACTGCGAGGAATGCAGCTGCACCACGGTGGCAGGCAGGCGCTCGGCGATGCGAGGGATCAGCGGCACCTGGTACGGGCCCGTGGCGAGGACGACCTGGTCAGCGGTCAGAGTGCCGGCCGTCGTCGTGACGTGGAACCCGCCTGCACGGTCCTGCCGCAGCCGGGTGACCTCCACCCCCTCCACCACGGGCGGATCGAAGGACTTCGCGTAGTCCTCGATGTAGCGCACGATCTCGTCGCGCACCATGAACCCGTCCGGATCGTCCCCGCTGTAGGGGTGCCCCGGCAGGTTGCACTGCCAGTTCGGCGTCACCAGGCAGAAGGAGTCCCATCGACGGTCACGCCACTCCCCACCGATTCGACCACGTTCCAGAACCAGGTGG
>DASYMV010000179.1:0-13424 GCA_036008865.1 Pseudonocardiaceae bacterium
CAACCATGCCACGTAGTCGCCGATGTGGCCCGAATGCGCGCGGTGCAGGACGTGACGGACGGGACTGATCCGGCGCCCCAGTGACGTCAGGCCGTCCGGCAACGAGTCCTGGTAGATCGCGATCAGTGCGACGCACACCGCCAGGGCCACGGCCAGCAGACCGAACCCGACTCCGGAGGCGGTCCAGTGCACGGCCTCCGGCAGGGCGGGCGAAGCGGAGGCACCGGACAAGGTCTGGTCCACGTATCCCGCTCGATCGACCAGTTGCGCGGCGGCCTCCGCGGCGCCCTGCGCAACGGCGGGAACGAGCCCGACGCACAGACCGAGCGCCAGCAGAACGATGATCGCCACGAGCATGGTGACCGGCGTCCGCGGCAGGGGTTCTTCGACCTCGGATTCCTCCTGCTGTCCGCTGGTCACCTCACCGCCCTCAGCGCGCGGGCGTGGTCCCAGTCCGAAGTGGACGCGCAATCCCGCGCGCAGCACCGCTCCGGCCGTCACAGCGGACACGAGGGTGAACAGGACGGGCAGCCACGGTGAGGACTCCTCCACCACCGCCTTGCCGAGACCGGTGCCGAACGGCGGCATCCCGGCCAGTCCCAGCGCGCCGAGCACCCACAGCACACCCAGCAGGCGGCGATGTGCGGCCCGGCCGTGCAGGGTCACCTCGTCGATGCGCCCGTAGTGGCTGATCAGCAATCCCGCCAGCAGGAACAGCGCCGCCTTCACCCCCGCGTGCCCCGCGAGGTACAGCGCCAACCCAGCGGTGTCGGCCGTGCGCAACGCGGAGAAGGCGACCAGGAACAGTCCTATGTGGCTGATCGTGGAGTAGGCGAGCATGCGCTTGATGTGTCGCTGCATCAGGCACATGACGGCCCCGATGAGGGCCGTGACGATCCCCAGCAGCAGGAAAGCGCGTTGCACCGCCTGACCCGGCAGCGCATCGCTGAACACGGTCCAGTGCACGCGGGCCACGCCGTACACACCGAGCGGCGCCATGACGCCGGAGAAGAGCACGCAGACCGGCGTCGGAGCGACGGCGTGCGCGTCGGCCAACCAGAAGTGGAACGGCGCCGCAGCCGCCTTCACCAGCCACCCGGTGCACACGAACGTGAACGCGGCGACGACCAGGACATCGGCGCCGTGGCCCGACAGCGACCGGCTGAGCTGTGCGAGCCCGAGCTGGCCGGTCCTCGCGTAGAGCAGTCCGATCCCGGTGAGCGTGAAGTACGCGCCGAGCGAGTTGATGACGCCGAAGTTGAAGGCGCCCTGCACGGACTCGGGTTCCTCGATCTTGTACCCGGTGAGCGCGTAGGCCACCGCACCCATCAGTTCGAAGAACACGAACATGTTGAACAGGTCTCCGGTGAGCGCGAAGCCCACCAGGCCGGTCAGGAACAGCAGCAGGAGAACGTGGAAGTGCGCTTCGACCTCTTCGAAGTACCGCCACGAGTAGATCAGTGCGCACGTCGTCAGGACGGCGCACAGCAATGCGAGCGACGCGTTCGCCCGATCTGCCACGAGCACGATGCCGACGCTGACGCCGTCGCGTGGTGTCCAGCCGCCGACCCAGCTCACCACCCTCCCGGATGCGGTGATCGACACCAGGGCCGCCATCAACCCGGCCACGAGCATCGCGGTGCCGGTGGCCAGCAGGTCGATGACGAGTCTCGGGAGGTGCTTGCCCGCCGCGGTGAGCACGCTCGCCGCCAGGATCGGCGCGACGACACCGAGGGCCGGCAACCAGGCGTGCACGTCAGCCCCGCAGCGCGTGCAGCTCGTCGGGGTCGACCGTGCCGTGGCGCTTCGCGATCTGCGCGGCGAGGGCGAGCAGCAGCGCGGTGACCGTTCCGGACACGACGATGTCGGTCAGCGTCATGGCCTGCACCACCGGATCGACCACCGCGGCGTCGACCGGTGTGTTCGACCCGAACACCGGCGCGGTGCCACCGGCCTGGTAACCCACGGCCAGCAGCAGCACGTAGGTGCCGGACTGGGCGATGGACACGCAGACCGCCGTGTGCACGAGGTTGCGGCTGCGCGCGACCCCGTAGCACCCGATCAGCAGCAGATAGCCCGCGACGACGTAGGCGTACACGGTCATCGGGAACCGCCTTCGACCACGAGCGCCTGCTTGAGGAACGCGGCGAGCAGCACCACCACGCCGGATGCGACCTCGCATCCGACCGCGAAGTTGAGCAGCGGAACCGCTCCGGCCGACAACGGCTGCTCGAACCGCCCGAACGGCAGGAAGTTCGCCAGGAACGCAGACGACGCCACCAGCCCGACCACGCCCAGCACGGCGAACGCACCGGCACCGAGCGCTTCGCCGTAGGTGTACCAGCTCAGCGGACGCAGCCGCCGCAGCACCTGGTAGCGGCCCGTCAGGTAGGCCAGGTGCAGGCCGGTCGCCAGAACCACGCCGCCTTGGAAGCCACCTCCCGGCGTGAGATGGCCGTGCAGGACGACGTCGAAGCCGATGAGGAGGGTCACCGGCAGCAGCAGGTAGCCGAGCAGCCGCGTCGCGGGCAGCACGCGGCCCTCGTCAGGAGGTGCGGTTTCACTCTCGCCGCGGGCGGTGCGCAGGAGGGTCGCCGCGCCCAGGACAGAGCCCATGAGGATGATCTCCTCGCCGAGGGTGTCGAGTGCCCGCTGGTCGAAGTTGATCGAGGAGATGACGTTCGCCGTGCTGTGCTGGATGGCAGCCGGAACCGAGAGATCGCGATAGGGGTGGACCGTGGCCCCGAAAGCCGGCAGTCGCAGGAATGCGAGCAGCAGCGACACTCCCACGCCGGCCGCTCCGACGCCGAAGACGATCATCCGGGCCGTCCTGCTCATCGGCGCTCTCCTCGCAGGCGCCGGACCTTCCGGGTCGTGAGCAGCACCATCAACGGGACCACCGCGGTGCCGACGGCCAGCTGGGACAGTGCCACGTCCGGTGCCTGCAGGACGACGAAGAGCACCGTGAGCGCCAGTCCGAAAACAGACAGGACCACGGCCTGGCGGCCGGGCTTGTCCGCCCACACGACCACGGTCCCCGCGACGGCGACGAGAGTGAACAGCAGCGCGAGCAGCACGGTCGTCATTCGGGCTCCCCTTCGTCGAGCAGGCCCTCCTGCTGCGCCGCGACGCGGCCGGTCGCCGCTCCGAGGACCGGGCCGGTCAACGCGAGCAGCGCGACGGTGAGCAGAACGGTCGCGGTGGTGAGCGTCCACCCGTTGACGACGGCGAGACCCGCGCCGACCAGGGGGCCACCGAGCGAAGTGACCGGCGTCAGCAGGTGCAACCTCGGGAACAGCGACGGCAGCAGCAAGGTGCCCAGCGCGGACAGGACCACAACGGTGACGCCGAGCGCCACCAGGGCGCCGCCCAGCGCCGTCATGAACGGGTGCCGAGCAAGCGGGTGAACACCAACGTGCCCGCGAAGGACAGCAGTACGAGCACCAGCGGGACGATCAGGTACTGCGGCTGCCCGAAACCCTGCGCCAGGAGCAGCAGCACCAGCACGGCCACGGCGCCGGCCAGTTCCATGCCGATCAACCGCTCCACCGCGGCGCCGCGCGAAGTCAGGTACAGCGCCGGGGCGAAACCGCCGACGACCAGCACCACCGCTGCGAGAAGCCACCAGTTCACCGGCTCACCGCCCGTTCGACTGCCGACCGTCCGTCGACCAACGCGTGTGCCACCAGCACGTTCTCGCCAGGGGGCGCGTCCACCACGACGGTGCCCGGCGTCGCCGAGACGAGCACCGTCGCCACGGCGCGCGTGCCCTCGTCGTCCGAGCGGACCGGCAACGTTCGGAAGTCGCCGGTGACGCGGTCGCCGCGCAACCGTCGCAGCACCACGCCGAACACCCGCGCCGTGTCCGCGACCACCGACACCGGTACCGCGCGCAACCAGGCGAGCCACCGCGCGCGCGGGCGCCAGGCGTTTCCCGCGGCGAGGCGGGCCCAGCGCGCTGCCAGCGCACAGGGAACGGCGCACACCGCGGCCGCCACCAGCTCCGGGACGGAGGCGGTCGTGAGGCTGGCCAGCCACACGAGCACCAGCACGACCCACCAGACCAGCACTTCGACCAGCCCGTTCATCCACCCTCCAGGCGATCCGGCGAGTGCGCACGTCGTTCGGGTTACTACCCGCGGGAGCTGGTGGTGAAACGGCAGGTCAGGCCTGCGAACGCGCCAGCGACTGCTCCCTGCGCTCCACGAAGCGGCTCGCCTGAGCGTCGAGGCGGGTGAGGAAGTCGGCGAGCTCGGTGCGGGCTTTCTCGCCCTCGCCGTCGAGGCCCTCCAGGTCGAACACGCCCCAGTGGCGCAACAGCGGCCAGACGACGTCGTCGTGGTGGATGCGCAGGTCGTAGATCCCGGCCTTGGCGATCTGCGCCGCCTTGCGGATGAAGCCGGGGATGATGTTGCCGGGCATCTGGAAGCCGATCACTTCGTCGGTGATCGCGCGCATCATCTCGTTCGGCGTGATCTCCAGCGCCGCCTTGACGAGATTGCGGTAGAAGATCATGTGGAGGTTCTCGTCCTGCGCGACGCGCGCGAGCAGCTTCTCGGCGATCGGGTCGAGGGTGTACCGGCCCGTGTTGCGGTGCGAGATGCGGGTGGCCAACTCCTGGAACGACACGTAGGCGAAGACGTTCAGCAACGGCTTGTCTCCCGTGTCGTACCCGGCTTGCATGACCTCCATCCGGGCCCGCTCCAGCTCGACGGGGTCGACCGCCCGCGTGACGACGAGGTAGTCCCGGATGCAGATGCCGTGCCTGCCCTCCTCGGCCGTCCACCGGTGCACCCAGGTTCCCCACGCCCCGTCCCGGCCGAAGGTGCGCTCGATCTCGCGGTGGTAGCTCGGGAGGTTGTCCTCGGTCAGCAGGTTCACCTCGAGCGCGGTGCGGGCGATGGGCGAGACCTTGGACTGCTCGGGCTCCCACGGCTCACCACCGAGGTCGCCGAAGTCGCGGCCCTGGCTCCACGGCACGTACTCGTGCGGCATCCACTCCTTGGCCACCTCGAGGTGGCGGTCCAGGTTCGCCGCCGCCACCGGCTCGAGGTCGAGGAGCAGGCGGGTGCTGGGGGATGAGGTCATGGTCAGTCCTTCCACCGGGGACAGGGGGCAACGCCCCCAACCTACGCTTCCGTAAGTTACGCAGCCGTAACCAGTGCCGTGCGTCGCCGAAGTGCGGGTGTTCATTCCGATCCCTGGCGTCAAGTCTCCAGTCGAAGGGGCCACTTTTCTACGGGGAGCACGCCGATGGACCAGGTGGAGAACGTCGATCTTCTGACGGTCGGAGGTGGCAAGGCGGGCAAGACGCTCGCGGTGGATCAGGCCCATCACGCACCCGACCACGACCGAAGGGCTCAACCTGCTGTTCGCCGACACCGCGTTCGCGCAGGCGTGCGAGTATCGGGGGGTGGACAGGGCTGAACGCGACCGTGACCAGGCGGGCCGCGCCCGCAACGCTCGTCCGCGAGACGGCCTCGGGCGGCCGCTGCCCCACGGGGCGCGAGGCGTCGAGCGTCAGCCGGAGGGTGTGCTGCGCACGCCGGGGGAGGCACTCGCGGAAGCACAGCGACTGATCGACGACGGCATGCCGTTCCACGCCCACGAGGTGCTCGAGGACGCCTGGAAGTCCGCTCCTGAACATGAACGTGAGCTGTGGCGCGGCCTGGCACAGCTGGCGGTCGGCCTCACCCACGCGCTGCGCGGGAATCCGACCGGGGCCGAGTCGCTGCTGCGGCGAGGCGCGGTGAACATCGCGCCGTACCAGCAGGAGCCACCGCACGGCATCGACGTCGCCGGACTCGTGCGGTGGGCCGACGGTGCCGGCACACCCGGCTGGGCGGCGACGCCGCGCTTGCGGGCAACCGCGGACCGGAGCGAGGACCAGCGCACGGACTAGGGCAGCAGCTGGCCGACCATCGAACGGCTGAGCCACGACGTGAAGCGGTCCGGCGGCCACCCGCGACCGTGGACCAACTGGTGGTAGAGCCCCGGATCGGTGAGCACCCACAGCACGTCCGCCGCGGTGTCGAGGTCCAGGCCCTCCTGCAGCCTCCCCTTGTCGGCCAGCACGGCGACGACGTCGGTCATGCCACCGCGACGCTCCTCCTGGATCTCGTTCCACAACTGGAGCACGTCCGTGTCCGCGCTCGCCGCTTCGCGCAGCACCTCGTAGAGAGGTGAAACGCGGCCGCACACGTCGGCGACGAGACCTGCGTACGAGTCGAGCATCCGCATGGGGTCCGACTCGTCGCGGACGGGATGCGCCCACGAGCGCTCGGAGAGGGGCACCGCTTCGGCATCGCCGATGACCGCAACGTCGTAGGCATCCTTCAGCAGCGCCGCCTTCCCACCGACCGCGTTGAACACCGTCACCCGGCTGACCCCCGCGACCCCGGCCACCGCGTCGATCGACGTCGCCACGTACCCGCGCTCGACGAACAAGCGCGCGGCCGCCTCGATGACGGTCTCGCGGGTCATCTGCGCCTGGGCCTGCCGCAGCGGCGACCGGTACGACCTCTTGACCGCCTTGTCCATGTTCACCGCCTGCTGGACTGCACTGCCGACGGGTACCGCAACGTGGCGCTCGCACACCTGAGCAGGACGTTCACCGGTTGCGGGCTCGACCAGGACGGCGGGAGGCGCTCACGACCCGTGAGCTGCTGACTCCGCAGGTCAGAGGGGCAGCGCGCCGGCCACCGCGGTGGACACCTTGTACGCCTTCTTCTGAGCCTCCAGGGCCGCCTTCTGCGCGTGCAGCGTGCCTTCGTGCGCCGCTTGCTGTGCGCGGTAGCGCAGCGACGGCTTGCCGGCGGTGTCCACCGAGGCCAGCAGCAGGCCACCCAGAAGCGAGAGGTTCTTCAGGAAGTGCGTCCGGTGCGCTGCCCGCTCCGACGGGTCCTCGTACCGCCAGAAGGGATGTCCGGCGACGGTCGTGGGGAGGAGGCTCACCGCGAGGAGCAGCGCGGACAGCCGTGGGAACTTCCCCAGCGCGAGCGCGGCGCCGGCGACGACCTTGATCGCGGCGTCCACCTTCACCAACGTCACCGGGTCCGAGGACACCACGGAGGGGAGTTTGTCGCCCGCCTGCTCGACGAACTTGTCGAGGGCGGGCTGGGCGAGCTTGACGCGCGATTCCGGGTCGCGCAGCGTGTCGAGGCCACCGGCCACGAACACCGAGGCGAGCAACGGCCGGGCCAGTCTCCGCAGGATCATCGGTCGATCTCCTCACTCACGGTTTCTCGGGCGGATACCCCCGAACGCCGTTGCGTCAACCTGCCGTTGCGGAATACCGCCCGTTCGAGCACTCGTGTCCGTTGCACGACGACGACTCACCGGCCCTACCGTTCCTCCATGATCGCTCGGGCCTGGTTCGCAATCACTGCGCTTGTGGTCTTCACCGGTCTCGTGGTGCAGCTGGTGGTGACGGCACGGTTCGTCGGCGGCAGGTTCAGCTCGCTGGACGCCCGCCTGTTCAACCTCTTCTGCTACTTCACGATCCAATCGAATGTGATCGTCGGTGTGACGAACCTGCTGCTCGCAGTCAGGCCGCAACGCACGTCGACCCTGTTCCGCACGCTGCGGCTCGACGGCTTGGTCGCGATCGCGGTGACCGGCGTGGTGTTCCACATCGCTCTGCGCGGCCTGCAGGACCTGAGCGGAGGCGCGGCGTTCGCCGACCTGCTGCTGCACACCGTGTCGCCGGTGATGTGCGTCGCGGGATGGGCGTTCTTCGGTCCGCACGGGACCATCACCAAGCGGGTGGTCGCACTGTCGGTCGTGTTCCCGTTGTGCTGGCTGGCCTTCACGCTCGTCCGTGGCCCGATCGTCGACTACTACCCCTACCCGTTCGTCGACGTGACCGAGCTCGGCCATGTGCGGGTGCTGTTCAACTGCGTCCTCATCTCGGTGTTGTTCCTGGCGCTGGCCACGGGCGCGAGAGCGATCGACCTCGCGCGTTCACGGCGAGCTCTGCCACCAGTTCGTCCAGAGCCTCCAACCGGTGTGCACTGACCACCGCATCGCAGTACGGCCACGCGCCGGCCATGCCGCCCCCAGCGGTTCTAGCCGGGACGCGCGACCCGCGGGTTCGCCCAGACGATCCGGTGCGCGACTCTCGAGAGCTTCGCCATCTGCTCTGCCAGGTGCGCCGGATCGCCGGTCTCCCGGCCGTCCGAGACGATCAGCACCACGGCACCGCGCGATGCCGCGATCGAGTTCGGCGAGCGCTCCCCCGCGCTGGCGACCGTCGACATCTCCGCTTCCCGGCGCGGCCCGGATCGCTGACCAGGCAGGCCAGCGCGCAATGGTGGAGCTGCCTCTTGTTGTCCGGGTTCAGCACGGTGATCGCGCGAGCGAGGCGCTCGGCGCGATCGGGTCCGACACCCGTGCCCGAGCTGCGCTCCCCCTCTGCGGACGGCGTTCCTGCACTTCCTGCACATCGCGGTCGCCATGCGCGTGATGCGCCAGCCGGGGGCCGGGGTGCCTCCGTCGAAGTTCCGCCCGCCAGTCCACGTCACTCTCCGGAGCTGACACGACGAGGAGCGAAAGGCACGTACGGCCCCGTCAGGGGTACGCACGTGCCTTTCGCTCTGTTCGATCAACGGACGGGACGGATCACTCCGCGAACTCCACGCGCGCGTTCGGCACGCAGTGGGTCATCTTCAGGCCCTCGACGTCACGGGGACCGTTGTTGCCGAGGTTGCCCAGGCGCTTCTGGTCCTCCTCGGTCAGGTCCTGACTCGCCAGCGGCTTCAGGTCTGCGACGTCCTCCGGCTTGATGCCGAGCCCCTCACCGACGCGGAGCCCCAGGTCGTCCTCGACGAGCAGGAAGTGCCACACCATGCGCTCCTGGATCGGCCGCTCGCACTCCGACAGCAAGGTCACGAAGTTCTCGACCAGGTCGTCGCGCTCCCACTGTTCCATCAGCAGGTACCGCTGCCCCGCCTGTTCGTAGTCGTTGGTCCGGGGGATGCGCTTGCGGGTCAGGCGACCGCGGATCTCCGGCCCCTGCTCGTCTTGCGTCGGATACTGCGCCTCACGCAGGCCACCGGTGATCGACGGTTCGTAGTTGACGTGGGGACTCTCCCCCGCGCCGTCGACGTGGTAGGTCATCAGGCCGTCGCGCTGGTTGGTGCGCACGTCGGCGTTGCGCGCCTGGTTGACCGGCAGCTGCAGGTAGTTCGGGCCCACCCGGTAGCGCTGGGTGTCGCTGTAGGAGAACGTCCGGCCCACGAGCATCTTGTCGTCGGAGAAGTCGAGCCCGTCGACCAGGACACCGGTGCCGAAGGAGATCTGCTCGTTCTCCGCGAAGAAGTTGCTCACGTTCCGGTTGAGCACCATCTTCCCGACGGGCTTGGCCGGGAAGTCGTTCTCCGGCCACGTCTTGGTGTCGTCCAGGGGGTCGAAGTTCAGCTCCGGGTGCTCGTCGTCGGACATCATCTGCACCAGCAGTTCCCACTCGGGGTGATCACCACTGTCGATCGCGTCCATGAGGTCCTTGGTGGCGTGTCCCAGGTCGCCGGCCTGGACCCGCGCGGCGTCCTCGGCGGTCATGCTCTTCACGCCCGCCTTCGGGATCCAGTGGTACTTGACGAGCTTCGTCTCTCCCCGCGCGTTGACCCACTTGTAGGTGTTCACGCCGAAACCCTGCATGTGCCGGTAGTCGGCGGGGATTCCGCGCGGACTGAAGAGGTTCATCAGCATGTGCATGCATTCCGGCGTCTGGGACATGAAGTCGAAGATCCGATTGGGCTCCTGGCGGAACGTCACGGGATCCGGCTTGAGCGAGTGAATCACGTCGGGGAACTTGATCGCGTCACGGATGAAGAACACCGCGAGGTTGTTGCCGACGAGGTCCCAGTTGCCGTCCTCGGTGTAGAACTTGACCGCGAAACCGCGCGGGTCCCGCGCGGCCTCGGACGAATCACGCCCACCGATCACCGTGGAGAACCGCACGGCCACGTCGGTCCGCTTGCCCGGCTCGGAGAACAGCTTCGCCCTGGTGAACCGGTCGATCGGCTCGTCGCCCCACGCGCCGTAGGACTCGAAGTAACCGAACGACGTCGTGCCCCTGGCGTGCACCACCCGTTCGGGAATGCGCTCCCGGTCGAAGTGACTGATCTTCTCCAGGAACTGGTAGTTCTCGAGCGTCGCGGGACCGCGAGCCCCCACCGTGCGCTGGTTCTGGTTGTCGTAGACGGGATGCCCCTGGCGGTTGGTCAGAACCGGTCGGTCGTCCCCCTGCTCGGGGCCCTTGCTCGACACATCGGTCATCCTCGACAGTCCTTCCTGAAGCGGTCTCGGGCAGAACATCCGGAGGGCTACCCGATGAACCGGTCGGGCTAATCACCTCTGATGATGACGGAACACCACACGTCCGACCACCGTCGGGAAACCGCCCGTAACGGGCACCGGCGATATGCTCCGCCGGTGATCAGGGTGCTGCGCGACTTCTCCACCGGTGTCGGCCTGCTCGGACGTGGTTTCCGCCTCGTCTTCAGCTCGCCCCGCCGATTGCTGGTCGGAGCGTTGCCCGCACTCGCCACCACCGTGCTGCTGACCGGCAGCATGGTCACGCTCGGCATCTGGATCGACGACATCGCCGCATGGGTGACGCCGTTCGCCGACGGCTGGGGCGACAGCGCACGCACGGTGACGCGGTTCGCCGCGGGCGCCTCGATCATCACCGCCTTCGTCGCGATCAGCATGCTGTTGTTCACCGCGCTCACCCTGATCATCGGTGGCCCGTTCTACGAGTACATCGCCGAGCAGGTCGAGGACGACCTGGGCGGTGTGCCCGAGGCGGAGCAGGTGTCGTGGTGGCGCGCCGCCGTCATCGGAGCCAGGGACGCGGTCGTGCTGATCGGCATCGCGGTGCTGGTGGCGATACCGCTGTTCTTGGCCGGTTTCATCCCCGTGGTGGGTCAGACCGCGGTGCCGGTGATCGCCGTCTGCGTCAACGCGTGGTTGCTCGGCATCGAACTCACCGGTATCCCGTTCACCCGCCGCGGCAAGCCGCTGAAGGTGCGCAGGACGGTGCTGCGCAGGCGCTGGGCCATGACGCTCGGCTTCGCGGTGCCGACCTACCTGCTGTGTCTCGTTCCGCTCGCGGCGCTGGTCGTCATGCCCGCCGCGATGGCCGGCGGGACGGTGCTGGCCCACCGCCTGCTCGGCGAGCAATCGCCGCAGCGCACCACCGTCAGGTGAACCGCAACCACGTCCGCTGCACCAGCTGATCCGCGGAGCTGACGAGGATTCCGGCGGACGACACCGTCCACAGCTCGTCGCCGATCACGAGCGCGCGCCGGATCCCGGTGTAGCCGTACGGCGCCGCCGCGGGGTGGCGCAGCATGCCCAGTTCGGTGAACGCGCCGTCTCGCAGCCGGAGAACGAGCGCGCCGCTGACCGGCTCGTCCTGCGGCCGCTCGACCACCTGCATCGTGCGCGACACGGGCACGACGATGAGACCGACGTCGGGACGGTAGAGGAAGGCGTGGGGGTCGAACTCGACCTCCGAGCTGAATTCGGGAAGGTGGTGCGCGGCGATGCGCCGAGGTGCGGCCGGGTCGCCGACGTCGAAGAGCGAGACCTGAGTGCCGAGCCGCCGACCTCCTTCGGTGGCCTCCTGGCCCACGCCGATGAGGTGTGTCCCACCCGCCGGGTGGAGGTAGGCCGAGTAACCGGTGATCTTCAGCTCGCCGACCGCGCGGGGCCGGGAGGGGTCGGACAGGTCGAGGGTGTGGAGAGGATCGGTCTGCCGGAAGGTCACCACGTAGCCCACCGATCCGGCGAACCGGACGGCCTGAATGCGTTCTCCCGCACCGAGTCCGTCGAGTCTCCCCTTCTCGACGAGGGTGTTCCCCTGCCGTTGGAGCACGGTGACGGTGCTGTGCGAGTCAGGTGGCCGCCGGGCGCAGCACGGCACCGCCGTCACGGTGGTCGTGGTCGCCACCCGGAGGTGCCCGGCGTACTCGGACAAGGCGTACTGGTTGAGCAGCAAGCCGCCGACCTCACCGGAGGCGGCGTACCGCGGCGGTCCCGCCTGTGAGAGGTCGAACTGGTGGATCACGGTGCTGGGCGCGGACACGGCTCTGGTCCGGGGCAGGGCCGGGTGGTGGTGGTCGTCGGCGACGTACAGGCTCGTGCCGGTGCCGTAGACCGTGTCGCCGTCGGCGACGATCGACACGGCGTCACCTGTTCCGAGCTCCCTCGGGAGGTCGAAGGTCAGCACGGTCAGCATCGAGGTGGCGGAGTGCACCGCGGCGTGGCTGATCCGCGCGCAGTCGACGAGCCTGCCCTCGCGGCGGGTGTTCGCCGCCTCCAAGCGGTAACGCGGGAGCCAGTCGTCGATCCGCGCATCCTCGAGCGCGGCTCGGTTCTCCCGCAGGGACCGGGCCCCCGACCTGGTGCCGTCCGGGTGCACGAAGGCGATGCGGGGACCGGAGCGGATCACCACGCGGGCGACCCCGCCGACCTGACGCGTGTCGACGTACTGGCCGCTGACCACGAGGGTTCCCGTGACGCGCGGGGTTCCCGCCAGGTCGACGAGCACCAGCCGGGTCTCCCCCTGGTCCGTGATCTCCGCGGGCGGGGACTGGCGCTCGAGAAGGGGTCCTGGTGCCGGCAGGATCACCAGCGCCCGGTCACCGTGCATCACCAGCTCAGCCGCGGAACCCGTTGGCAGGTCGACGGTCCCGGTGATCGTGTGGCTCGCGGCGTCCACCACCCGAAGCCGACCGCCTGACACGGTGACGACCCGCCGCCCGTCCGTCTTCGCGATGTCTGGCTCGTCGACCCCCGCCTCGTGGATGTTGGTGGCCGTGTGGTCCGGCGCGGCCGGCAGCTCCGGCACCGCCTTCGCGCTTGATTCCGCCCGTCCCACCGCCACGTCCGCCTTGTCCGTGGTGGAGCCGCTCGCGAAACCGGACGGGCCGACGTGCGGGAGGGCCGCCCGCCGGAGGGCGCTGAGCGCGCTGTCGCAGGAGTCGGAGGAAACGAGTCGGACGGACCCGTCCGGCGCCGTGGCGGGTGTCGGCCTCGTGAGCGGACCTGCCGAGGCCGCACAGCTCGCGATGATCACCACACCGACGGCGACGACCCCGAGCCGACGGTTCGTTCTGCCCGCGTGGCGACCTCTCACAGCCCGAGGACGTAATCGGATGCGTGAAGCGTTGCCATACGGCCGAGAACGTGCCGGAGGACGGCGTAGCCACCCTCCGGCACGTCACCGTGCCATGCCCATGCCCTACAGCTGTTGCTGGATCAGGCTCGAGTAGGTCGAGACCCTGGTGTAGACACCGGGGTAGCCGGCCGAGGCGCAGCCCTGGCCCCACGAGGTGATGCCGATGAGCTTGCCGCCGTACACGAGCGGACCGCCCGAGTCGCCCTGGCAGGTGTCGACGCCGCCCTGCGGGTAACCC
>DASYMV010000180.1:0-5418 GCA_036008865.1 Pseudonocardiaceae bacterium
TCGGGTCCTCGGCGTAGAGCGCGCGCTCGATCTGGTCGAGCAGTCGCTGCTCGTGCTCGGAGAGTGGCATGGCTCCTCCTCCGGCACAGCGGTCGCGGGCGCCGGGTGTTCACGGTTGCCGCCGGTCCCGGCGGACGCCCCGCTTTGGGGGCATCATCACCAGGATACGATCCGCACGCCTCGCCGACCACCCACTGCGCGTTCTCAAGCGGTTGGTTCTGTCACCATCATCCTCATGGGGCAGTCGTCGGCTCGCCGTGAGTTCTCCGGTGGCCGATTCCCGGCCCATTCGGACCAGTGGGCTGCTTCTCAGATCGTCCCCGGTTCGGCGGGCACGTGGTGCGACCGGCGTTCAGCGGTCGGGCCCTGATTCGGTCACGCCCGATCGCTCTGGCCGCGCGCCCAGCAACGTCGCGGGCCGGACGGCCGCGCGTCCGAACCTGGACCTGGCTTGGTCCGCGGCTTGTTCCGCCTCCCGCCAGCCGCGCTCCGGGGTGTCGAACATGAGCTGCTCCCCCGTGCCGTCGCCGGTGACGAGTTGCTCGACGCGGACGCCGATGAGACGCACCGCACCTGGCGGGACCTGCTCGTCGAGCAGCGTGCACGCCGTCCGGTAGACCTCCTGCGTCAGGTCGGTGGCAACCTTGAGCGTGCGCGACCTGGTGATCGTGGTGAAGTCCGAGAACCGAACCTTGATCGACACCGTGCGCCCGCGCAAACCCTTGGCGCGCAAGGACCCTGCTGACCGCTCCGACAGCCGGAGCAGCTCCCGCTTCAGCAGGGCCCGGTCGTGGTGGTCGACCTCGAAGGTCTCCTCCGCCCCGATGGACTTCTCCCGTGACTCCGGCACGACGGGCCGCTCGTCGCGCCCGTGCGCGAGCGCGTGCAGGTGCTCGGCGAGCGCGACACCGAGGACTCTGCGCAGCCTCGGCAGCGGTGTCGCGGCGACGTCGGCGACGGTCTCCAGACCCACCCGGTCCAACTGCTCGGCGGTGCGCTTGCCCACGCCCCACAGCGCGGAGACCGGCAGCGGGTGCAGGAACTCCGTCACGGCGTCACGCGGCACGACCATCATTCCGTCCGGCTTGGTCATCCCGGATGCGAGCTTGGCGAGGAACTTGGTGGGCGCGACGCCGACCGAGCAGGTGATCGCGTGCTCCGCCTCCACCTGGCGGCGGATCTGCGCGCCTATCGCCGCGGGCGTCATCTGCAACCGCCTCAGCGCTCCACCGACGTCGAGGAACGCCTCGTCCAGGCTCAGCGGCTCGACCAGCGGGGAGATGTCGCGGAAGATCGCCATCACACCGCGGGAGACCTCTTGGTAGAGCCCGAACGTCGGCGGCAGGAACACGGCGTGCGGGGCGAGCCTGCGGGCGTGTGCCGTCGGCATCGCCGAGCGGACGCCGAAGGTGCGGGCGAGGTAGTTCGCGGAGCAGACCACGCCCCGGTTGCCGATGCCGCCCACGACCACGGGTTTGTCGCGGAGCTCCGGCCGTTCCCTGATCTCGACCGACGCGTAGAAGGCATCCATGTCGACGTGCAGCATCGGGCAACCGGTGTCGTCCGGCCACTTGCCGTCACGTGCGCGGAAGTGGTCGAGCAGCCCGCGCGGGAGACTCGCGCTGCGCCCCACTGACCACCTCACACGACTAGGTCGAACACAGGTTCGAGACGGCTCGGAGTCTAACCCGGACCGCCGACGGTCCCGTGCTCGTCGAGCCGGTAGGCGCGCCGGGCGTTGTCACACCCGATCAGTCGTGCCACCCGCTCCGCGTCGGTTCCGGCGAGCGCATCGGCGGAGAGGGCGGTGGAGAGGAAGTCCGACAGCGCGCGGCGGAAGAGCAGTGCGCCGAGGTGGTAGAGCTCGGGCAGGCCGAAGGCGTCGGTCGAGAAGAGGAACTTGCCGAACGGCACGATCTCGAGTGCCTCCGCCAGCACGCGTGATGCCTGATGCCCCGTGTTGTGCGTGGCCAGCCCGAGGTCGACGAACACGTGCGGGAACACCTGCGCCAGGTAGCCGGCGCCGCGGTGGAACGGGTAGTTGTGCAGCAACATGATCGGCACGCCGCGCGGCGCGGTCGCCCGCAGGAAGTCCGTGAGGAGCAGGGGATCGCACCGGTGCAGGTCGAGGTCGGAGTCACCGAGGCCGATGTGGAACTGCACCGGCAGCTCGCGCTCGAGCGCCTCCCAGACGAGGAAGCGCGACAGCACGTCGTCGGCACACCGAATCGGCGCACCACCGTCCACACGTGACAGCCAGCGGCCGGCTGCCGCCATCACCTGTCCGTCGGACGGCCGGTCCGGTCCCAGCTCGAGGCCCACCCGGTACGCCGCGACGGACTTGGCGCCGACGGCGATGTGCGCCCGGTCGGAGAGCGTCGCACGCACCTGATCGGCGAATCCCGCCGCGGTGGTGCCCGCACGCACCACCTGCTCCGCGAGCCACTCCAGGCGAACGATCTCGAATCCCTGCGCCCCCGTGACGCCGGCGAGCTCTGCCGGAGCGAGCAACCGGTCCGGCATCAGGCCGGTGTCGACGAGGTAGGTGTGGATCCGGGCGGCTTCGAGGAAGGTGCGGGTCACCTCCGCAGCGCCCAGCTCGCCGCGTCGCGCGAGGTAGTCCTCCGCCGGGGCGTGGGCGGGCAGGCCCAGCAGCGGCGCGCACCACCTGCGCACCGCGAAGCCGAGCGAGGAGTCGAAGAGGGTCGTCCCCCACGGGCTCACCGTGTCCGCCTCGGTGAGCAACCGCTCGAACCCCGGCCGATCGACGTCCGTCCGCAGCACCCCGTGGCAGTGGTGGTCGACGAGCGGCAGCTCGTCGACGAACGGCAGCAGCGACTCGCCCACCGCACTCTTGTAGCAGACAATCGCCCCTGATGAGGCGACAATCCCGGCATGGACGCAGCGCGACGCGATCAGCTCTTCGAACGCGCGGGTGAGAAGTTCGAGTTGCTCGGCAGCCGTGACGTGGTGGCGGTCGCGATCACCTGGGTGGACAACAGCGGGATCACGCGCGTGAAGTCCGTGCCCCTGACCGCCCTGCCCACCGCGGCGGCCTGGGGCGTGGGCGCCTCGCCTGTGTTCGACGTGTTCCTGCTGGACGACACGGTCATCACCGGGCGCTTCGCCGGCGGCCCGACCGGTGATCTGCGGCTGCACCCGGACCTCGACCGCCTGACCGTGCTCGCCGCCCAGCCGGGCTGGGCGTGGGCGCCCGCCGACCGGTACGACCAGGAGGGCAACCGCCACCCGCTGGACCAGCGCGGATTCGCGCAGACCGTCGTGGACCGGTTGGCGGACAACGGTTACACGGCACGAGCGGGATTCGAGATCGAGTGGGCCGTCGGCCGGGACGGTACCGACGAGTTCGTTCCCGCCACGACCGGCCCGGCCTACGGGCACACGCGCCAGGTGGAGCTGTCGGACTACGGCGCGGATCTGCTGCGCGCGCTGGTGGCGCAGGGCGTCCCGGTCGTCCAGTTCCACCCGGAGTACGCCGCCGGGCAGTTCGAGGTCTCCACGGCGGCCGAGGACGTGGTCGGTGCCGCGGACACCGCCGTGCTGGTGCGCGAGACGATCAGGGCTGTCAGCGCGCGGCACGGGCTGCGAGCCTCCTTCTCCCCCAAGGTCCTCGTGACCGGTGTCGGCAACGGCGGCCACCTGCACGTGAGCCTCTGGCGCCATGACACCAACCTCTTCACCGGAGGTGACGGCAGGTTCGGGATGACCCGCGAGGCGGAGGCGTTCAGCGCTGGGATCCTCGACCGCTTGCCCGCGCTGTGCGCGATCGGCTCGCCGTCGGTGGCGAGCTACCTGCGGCTGGTGCCGTCGCACTGGGCGGGTGCCTTCACCGCTTGGGGGCTGGAGAACAGGGAGACCGCGCTGCGGCTCATCAGCGGTACGACCGGCGGGCGGTCGTGGGCGGCGAACCTGGAGATCAAGAGCTTCGACCAGACGGCCAACCCGTACCTGGTGGTCGCCGCGACGCTGACCGCCGGTGCGGCGGGCATCGCGGAGAACGCGGAACTGCCGCCGCCGATCGACTCCGACCCCGCGACGCTGTCCGATCACGAGCTGGACGAACGAGGTGTCCGGCGACTGCCCGAGTCGCTCGCCGAGGCGGTGGCCGCCTTCGAGGCAGATCCGGCGCTCACGCAGGCGTTCGGCACGGAGTTCGCGGGGACGATCGTCGACGTGCGGCGGGGTGAGATCGAGCGGTTCGCCGGTTGCAGTCCCGAGGAGATCGTGGCGATCACCCGCTGGCGGCACTAGGCACCCCGGGGGCGTCGACAAAGGACGTCCGAGGCGGACGAGTCGTGGTCGCGAGTGACGACGAGGGTTCCATCAGGACGCTGGGCGTGCCGCGGGGGCGTCGTGCAACCGACGCGCGTCAGGGCGCATGCGGGTGGGTGTGCGGTGGACAAGCGACTGATGAGCACGGCTCGGCAGTACTTGCAGACGGCCAGAGCACGTGCGGCGATCAGCTCCGGCTAGCCGAGCAGTTCGTCGGTGGTCACCGTCTTGCGCAGCCGTGTCAGTGCCCTGTGCTGGGCCACCCGCACGGCACCGGCCGTGGACCCCACCACGTCAGCGGTCTCCTCGGCCGACAACCCCACCACGACGCGGAGGACGAGGATCTCCCGCTGTTTGTCGGGCAGCGTCTTCAGCAGCTCGCCCATCCGGGCCGAGAGCTCACCCTGCATCGCCCGCTGTTCCGGACCGGCCTCGGTCTCCGGCGCATCCGGCACCTCCGGCACCGGCTCGGACCGATTGCGGGCCGCAGACCTGTGCGCATCGGCCACCTTGTGCGCCGCGATGCCGTACACGAACGCCAGGAAGGGCCGACCCTGATCGCGGTAACTGGGCAGTGCCGTGAGCACCGCGAGACACACCTCCTGGGCCACGTCGTCCGCCGAAGCGAACGTCCGCTCCTGCCTTCCCACACGGGCGCGGCAGTACCGCACCACAAGAGGACGAACCGACGCCAGCAGACGCTCAACCGCTCGGCGATCATCCGCGACCGCTGCCGCTACCTCCGGGGCCCAGTTGGTGGTGATCTCACTCCCAAGGCCCCTCGATGCGTCAGTCGCCACGTTCGCGCCCTCTACGGCCACGGACCGGAAGTCGCTGTCGGTGGCGTGATTCTCCCGCACCATGCTCACCATATGTTCCACCTGACTCAGCTCGGCCATTGTGGGCTTCTCTCCACGGGATCGGCCAATAGCGCGGTTGCATCGGGTCTGGTAGCCGGTGCTACTGAATGTCGGAGTCCGGTGGAGGAAGCTGAAACGACCGCTCATACGTGACGGCGGCCACTCCGGGTAGCGCGGAGATCGCCGGCTTCACCGACTTTGCCGCCGCTCCGGTGATGACACCTATTTTTGGCAGAACTTGGTCGACCTGCATGCCAGCCGCGCG
>DASYMV010000181.1:0-5711 GCA_036008865.1 Pseudonocardiaceae bacterium
CACGAGGTCTCCCACGCAGAGCTCCGAGGACTTGACCGCGCTCTCGGCGACGAGCGCGCGCAGGTTGCTCTTCGTGATCAACCTGGCGCCCAGCAGAAGGGACTTGACGTCACGGCGGGATGCCTGGTCCCTGGTGTTGCCGGTCGCGAGGTCGTCCGCACCGCTCCTGTCGCCCTTGGCCACCGCGATGGCCAGCCGCGCGGCGGCCTCCGCCTCGTCCCGGATCGGCTTGTAGACGGTCATGCACTGCTCGCCGCGCAACACCGCCTGCAGACCCTTGAGGGTGGCGTCCTGACCGGTCACCGGAACCTTGCCCGCGAGGTTGCGCTTGCGCAGCACGTCGATCACCGCACCGGCCAGCCCGTCGTTCGCGGCGACGACACCGTCCACCTTCCCGCCGTTGTCGTTCAGGATCTGCTCGAAGGCCTGGCCGCCGACTTCGTTGCTCCACTTGTCGATCGGCCGGCTCTTGACCAACCGGTAGGCGCCGCTGTCGTACTCGGGCCCGAGCTTGCGGCGCTGCCCCTCGGAGAACAGGGTCGCGTTGTTGTCAGTGGGCGCACCCTCGATCTCCACTATTCGTGCACCGGGCTTGTTGCCGACGCACGTGATCAGACCCTCGGCCTGCAGCTCACCGACGTTGACGTTGTCGAAGCTGACGTAGTAGTCGGCGACCCCGCCGAGGCTGATCCGGTCGTAGTCGATCACCGGGATCCCCGCCGCCCTGGCCTTCCGTTCGATGGCGGCCCCGCTGTCCGGGGTCAGCGGTGTGATCATCAACACCTCGACCCGACGCTTGATCATCTCTTCGGCGATACCGGCGAACTTCGCTTCGTCGCCTTCGGCGTTCTGAATGAGGGGTTCGATTCCGGCATAGCGAAGAGCTTGCGAGAGCAAAGGCCGGTCCTGCTCTTCCCACCGGGCGGAGGTCGTTCGATCCGGCAATATCACGCCGACCACGGGCTTCTCCGAACCCGTCGAATCGGCGGACTTGGCGTCCTGACCGGTCCCCAATCCGCATGCGGAGACCAGCAGGACAAGACTCACCGACACGGCAGTGCCGAATCTGCGCATTCTTCGCCCCCTGCGATGTCGCAATCACCGGCGTTCCCGAAAACAGAATGCGGAAGTTCAACGCAGAAGGGCTCGTCCGTCAAGACGTACGAACTGCTCCGACCAATCGGTGCGCACCCATCAGGTGTCGTCGCTGGTCACGCTAAGCGCCCGACTGATCACATTCAGCAGGCGGGCCTGGCCGGTCGATCTCTTCGAAAGTCCTCCTGAAGGTCCTGACGCGTTCGAGTTTTTTGTGTCACTGTGTCGCCCTTGCGGCGAATACGGGGGCCGCACCGTGTTGGGCCCAACCCTGATCGGGTGTGAGGAGACAGCTCAGGTGAGAACACGCAGAATCGTTCCCTCGGCGTTGGTGGTGGCGACGACGCTGTCGCTGCTGGCACTGGGGACGCAGACCGCCGGCGGCGCGCCGGCGGTCGCGGCCCAGGACCAGACCACGGACTTCACCGTGCTCGTGGAGGACGGGGCGAGCCGCGACGCGGCGATCGCCGCGATCCGGGCGGCCGGTGGCGAGGTGACGCGCGAGAACCAGGCGGTCGGGGTGCTGACCGCCAAGGCACCGGCGACCGGGTTCATCCAGAAGGTGTCGGCCTCCGACGCCGTGTTCGGCGCCGCGCACGTGACGCCGGTCGGGCACTCCCCGGACGCCAAGACGAGCGGCGAGAGCTCCAAGGCCAAGCGCGACGGAGTGGAGAAGGAGAACCAGGCCACCGAGCACGGTTTCACGGCCCAGAAGAAGCAGCCGGGGCCGGCCACCGCCGGCATGGACCCGCTCGACGGTGACCTGTGGGGCCTCAAGATGGTCCGGTCCGACATCGCGCGGGCCAAGCAGGCCGGTGACAAGCGCGTGTACGTCGGCATCCTGGACACCGGCGTCGACGGCTCCCACCCGGACATCGCGCCGAACTTCAACGAGCGGCTCTCCCGCAACTTCACCGTGGACATCCCGAACGACTCCGACGGCGGCGTCTTCGACGGTCCCTGCGAGTTCCGCGGCTGCGTCGACCCGGCGAACTGGGACGACGGCGGCCACGGCACGCACGTCGCGGGGACGATCGGCGCGGCGGCGAACGGCTTCGGCGTCTCCGGTGTCGCCCCGAACGTCTCGCTGGTGAACATCCGCGGTGGGCAGGACGCCGGCTCGTTCTTCCTGCAGCCGGTGGTGGACGCGCTGACCTACGGTGCGGACATCGGCCTCGACGTCATCAACATGTCCTTCTACGTCGACCCGTGGTACATGAACTGCACCGCGAACCCCGCCGACACGCCCGAGCAGCAGCTCGAGCAGAAGACGACGATCAAGGCGATCCAGCGCGCGCTCAACTACGCGCACCGCAAGAACGTCACGCTGATCGGTGCGGGCGGCAACAACCACGAGGACCTGGGCAAGCCGCGCACGGACACGCAGAGCCCGAACTACCCGCCGGGGCACACGCACCCGCGGCCCGTGGACAACTCGACCTGCCTGAACCTGCCGACCGAGGGCGACCACGTGATCTCGGTGTCCGCGCTCGGCCCGTCGACCGCCAAGGCCGACTACTCCAACTACGGCACCGAGCAGACCGCGGTGTCCGCTCCGGGTGGTTACTTCCGCG
Source organism: Pseudonocardiaceae bacterium (assembly GCA_036008865.1). GTDB lineage: Bacteria > Actinomycetota > Actinomycetes > Mycobacteriales > Pseudonocardiaceae > DASYMV01. Next base: position 2,670 of record DASYMV010000181.1, read on the forward strand.
ACGGCTTCGGCACGCCGTGGTACCGGGCCAACGAGAACCTGATCCTGTCCACGTACGCGAAGAACGTGGCACTCGCCGAGGGCAACATCGACGCCGCGGGCAACATCACCCCGGCCGGTGAGGCCGCCGGTGTGAAGAAGTTCTGCAAGGGCGACGTCTGCGGGTACTACGAGTACCTGCAGGGCACCTCGATGGCGGCCCCGCACGCCACCGGCGTTGCGGCGCTGATCGTCAGCCAGTACGGCAAGAAGGACCCGAAGCACCAGGGCACGCTCACCATGGACCCGGACGCGGTGGAGAAGGTCCTGACCAGGACAGCCACTCCCCGTGCCTGCCCGAACCCGCGCACGGTGTCCTACGTCGACGTCGGCCGCTCGCCCGAGTTCGACGCCACCTGCGAGGGTGATGCCAAGTTCAACGGGTTCTACGGCCACGGGATCGTCGATGCCTACGGCGCGGTGACCCGCGGCGGGGACTTCATCAAGTAAGCCCGCCGTCTTCGTCGTGAAGGGAGCTTCCAGGACACCGGGTGTCCTGGAAGCTCCCTTCACGACACTCGGCGTCGATCACCCGAGCGCGGTGCCGAGCGCCTGCCAGTCGAGGACGGGTGCGGCCAGGTCGCGGATCGAGGCCAGCAGGCCGAGACGGGCGCGGCGCACGTCGGGATCCTCCGCCATGACCAGCACCTCGTCGAAGAAGGTGTTCACCGGCCCGGTGAGCGCCGTCGCCGCTGCGGCGAAGGCCGCCAGCCCGACTGGCAGGTCGCCCAACACAGCTCGGATCTCCCCCAGCGCCTTGTCCAGCGCCAATTCGGCGGGCTCGCTGAGCGCGGTGCGGTCGTAGTCGGCGGACGTGCCGGCCGGGACGATCCGGCGGACGCGCTGCAACGCCGCCACCAGTTCGGCGAACGACGCGCGCTCGGCGAGGCCGGTCAGCTCGACGAGCGTCTCGTCGGCCCTGGCAGGCGAATCCGCGAGCGGCAGGACCGCGTTGACGAACCGGTGGTCGTTGCCCGCGTCGAGCAACTGCTGCTCGTAGCGGCGCAGGGCGAACTCCCGAGCCACCTCGACGGTCTCCTCGGGGACGTCGACCCCCGCGTCCACCAGCCGCTCACGTGCCGCCGACAACGCACCGGACAACGTGATCTCCCGCAACTGCGGGAACGCGCGCAGCACGCTCACCGCGCCGAGCGCGGCCCGGCGCAGGCCGAACGGGTCCGAGCTGCCGGTCGGGTTCGCTCCGATGCCGAAGAGGCCGGCCAGCAGGTCGAACCGGTCGGCGAGCGCCAGCAGTGCACCGATGACCGAGGTGGGCAGCGCGTCACCCGCGGAGCGCGGCAGTTCCATCTCGAACAGCGCCTGCGCGACCTCGGGGGTCTCACCGGCCCGGCTCGCGTACTCCCGTGCCATCACACCGGCGAGACTCGACAGCTCGATCACCATCTGCGAACCGAGGTCGAACTTCGCGAGTTCCGCGGCACGAGCCAGCGTGGTGCGCTCGTCGTCGCCCACGTCCACGCGCGAGGCGAGCACCCCGGCGAGCCCGGCGATGCGCGAAGCGCGGTCGGCCATCGAGCCGAGCTTGTCCGCGAACGTGAGGTTGGTGAGCCCCGCCTTCATCTCCTCCAGCGGTGTCTTGAGATCCGCACGCCAGAAGAACGCGGCGTCCTCGTAGCGCGCACGCAACACCGCCTCGTTGCCCGCACGCACCTGGTCCTCGTCGACGGCGCCGTTGGCCACCGCGACGAAGTGCGGCAGCAGCGCGCCTTCCGCATTGCGCACCGGCAGGTAGCGCTGGTGCTTGCGCATCACCGTGGTCAGGATCTCGCCGGGCAGCTCGAGGTAGCGCTCGGCGAAGCCGCCGAGGATCGGCGTCGGCCGCTCGACCAGGTTGGTCACCTCGTCGAGCAGACCGGACTCGCCCTCGAAGTCGATCATTCCGTCGGTGGAGGCGGCGAGTTCGGCCGACAGGGCGATGATCGCCGTCCGGCGAGCCGCTTCGTCGGCGTCGATCCCGTGACGCGAGAGGAACTCCAGGTAACCGTCCGCAGTGGACACCTCGACGACCGGCTGGTCCGCCGTGCGATGCACCCGCGTGGTCGTGCCGGACTCCAGTGAGGACACCGCGACCGGCACCGGGGTGTCACCGAGGAGCGCGAGCAACCACCGGATGGGCCGGGTGAACGACAACTTCGGGTCGTTCCAACGCATGTTCTTCTCGGCCCGCAGGTTCCCGACCACGTCCGCGAGCAGACCGCTGAGCACCTCGACCGCGCCGCGTCCGGCGTCGGTGCGGACGACGGCGACGTGCTCCACGCCACCCTCGGTGACCCGCCCCAGCTCCGTGACGTCCACGCCCTGACCTCGCGCGAAGCCCTGCGCCGCCTTGGTCGGCCGCCCGTCGGCGTCGAACGCGGCGGACACCCTCGGACCGCGCACGGTGCGCTCGGCGTCGGGCTCACGCGGCGAGATCTCGTCGACGAGCACCACGATGCGGCGCGGCGTGCCGTGCACCGTCACCTGGCCGTGGGTGAGCCTCGTGGCGTCCAGCCGCTCGGTCACGGCGGCTCGCACCGCGTCGACGGTGCGGGTGACCTCGGCGGGCGGCAACTCCTCGGTGCCGATCTCGAACAGCAGCGTCGACGGCTCGGTGACCTCGGGGAACTCGGTCGGCGGCGCGGCGGGGGCGGGCAGCTCGGCGAGTCCGAGCGGGTGGCCCAGCTCGTCCCGGCGCTCGGCCCACAGCGCCGCGACCTCTCGCGACAGGCCTCGCATCCTGGCGAACGCCCGCGCGCGCTCGGTGGTGCTGATCGCACCGCGGGCATCGAGCACGTTGAACGTGTGGGAGCACTTCAGCACATAGGTGTGGGCGGGCACCGGCAGCCGTGCGTCGAGCATGCGACGGGCCTCCGCCGCGTAGTCCTCGAACAGCCGGCGGTTGGTCTCCACATCGGCTTCGTCGAGGTAGTACCGGCTCATCTCGTACTCGGGCTGGCCGAACGCCTCGCCGTAGGAGATCCCCGGCGCGTAGGAGATCTTCTTG
>DASYMV010000182.1:0-6242 GCA_036008865.1 Pseudonocardiaceae bacterium
ACCGCGAGCAGCGCCTTGTTGGACAGCAGCATCTTCCACAGCGGCTCGACCCACAGCGTGCCCGGCAGGCTCTCCACGGCGAAGCGGCCGAACTGCTCGTCGACCACCCACTCCCACGGGTAGAGCTTGACCACGGTGTTCATCGGCGCCTCTTCGAGGTCGACGAACCGCTTGAGCATCGAGTCCCAGCCGATCTCCTCGATCGCGAGGCCGACGGTGTCGAGTCCGGCCTCGGCCGCGGTCTCCTGCAGGTACGCGACGGTGACGTGGTCCTCGCCGCTCGGGTCCGCGGTGGACCAGGTGAAGTGCAACTCGTTCGACGGCAGCTTCGCGCCGATCTCCGCCCAGCGCTCGACCAGCTTCTCGTGGATGGAGTTCCACTGGTCGTCTGCGGGGAACACGTCGGTCTTCCAGTTCCACTGGATCACCGAGGCCTCGAGCAACGACGTGGGCGTGTCGGCGTTGTACTCCAGCAGCTTCGCAGGCCCCGAGCCGTCGTAGCGCAGGTCGAACCGGCCGTACACGTGCGGGTCGTGGCGCTTCCACGACTCCGCGATCGCGGGCCAGATCCACTCCGCGATGCCGAAGTCCCGGTACCGCTCGGTGAGCACGACGTTGTCCACGGCCTCGAGGCACATGGAGTGCAGCAGTTCGACGTCCGCCTCGACGGAGAGCACCTCGCTCATGTCGAGCACGTAGTGCACGGACTCGTCCCAGTACGGCCGCTGTCGGCCGTTCATGCCTGCCGCGGGCGCCCCGAAGACGAGGCCCTGGTCGGAGACCGTGCGCTGCCAGTTCGGCCGCGGTTGTGAGGACTCTCGACGCACTCAGCTTCCCCCGCTCTTGCTTCCGCCGGTGCCACCGCTATTGCTCCCACCGGACACGCCGAAACCGCCTCGCTGGACCGTGGTTCCGGACTTCGTCGTGACGTTCGCGCCCTTGGGTGCGGTGTAGGTGCCGCCGGTGACCTTCTGCCCGATGGCGCCCGTGCCGCCGTAGTTGTAGCGGTAGGAGTTGCCACCGAGGTAGATGAAGCCGCCACTGCTGTAGCCGCCGTGGCTGTGGTAGTACGAGTCGCTGCAGTAGTCGTCGTTGACCGCGACGCTGTTGTTGTCCACGCACTGCGCGGTCACGTTGCTCGGGCTGGACGCGGCGTACCAGATCGCGACCAGCGCGACCACGCCCACCGTCACACCGCCACCGATGAGCAGGCGCTTGCGCAGCTTGGCCTTGCGCTCGGCTTCCGCCTGCGCGGTCAGTTCCTGCTCGCGCTGCTCGTGCTCGGCCCGCTGGCGGGCGCGCTTCTCGGCCAGCGTCGCCTCGCGCGGCCGGGTGACGCCGGCCTCCTGGTTGCGGATCGATCCGCGCAGCGGGCCCGCCGGCGGCACGTCACCCGGACCGGGCTGCTCACCCGGCGGTACGTACGGCGGCGGGGGCGGCGGTACCGGCTGCCCCGTCGGCGGCGGCGGAGGCACGGGTTGCCCCACCGTCGGCGGCGGGGGCGGCGGTACCGGCTGCCCCATCGGCGGTGTCGGTGTGTTGGGTCCGTTCTCCGGCGTCCTGGAGTTCTCGGACCCGTGGTTCTCAGTCATCAGCCACTCCCGGCGGGGACGGTACAGAGATCGATGGCCGCACAGGTGAGGAGTGTCCCAAAAACAACACTCCTCACCCGCCCGACGGAGGCCTGCAGTGTCACAGGCATCATGGAACAGATGTCTGTGAACGCTCAGTGGTTTCGTCGTGGTGACCACACCCGCGGTACGCGGCTGGTCATGATCGGCGCGTTCGTGGGCGCATTCGCGCTGCTCGGGCTCAGCGCCTTCACCTCCTTGCCCGTCGCGGGCGGCCCCCTCGCAGGTCACTCGGTCGTGAACGCGGTCAACCCCGCCTTCGAGTCGAGCGCCGGTGACTGCCTCAACTGGGCGAAGCCGGACCTCTCCGACGTCACCAAGGTCGACTGCGCCAGCCAGCACCTGTTCGAGGTCACCGGAACGGTCGACATCACCTCGACGTACCCGAAGGGTGCCCCCTTCCCCGACGGCGCGCTCTGGCAGAAGATCAGCCAGGACCACTGCACGCAACCGTCCGTCAGCTACCTGGGCGGAAAGTTGGACCCCTTCGGCAAGTACACCGTCGGCCCGCTGAACCCGGGTGAGCAGCGCTGGTCCGAGGGCTATCGCACGCTGCGCTGCGGGCTGCAGGTCGCGGGCCCGTCCGGCGGGCTGCTTCCGTCCTACGGCACCGCCAAGACCCAGGACCAGTCCGACGTGTACGACCCCGGCGTGTGTCTGGGCATCAACGGCAACGCCGTCGCCGACCCGATCGACTGCGCGAAGCCGCACACGTTCGAGATCATCGGCGTGGTGGACCTCGGCGCCGCCCTTCCGGGCGACCACCCCGCGCTGGAGAAGCAGGACAAGGTGCTGTCCGATCAGTGCAACAAGATCGCGACCGACTACACCGGCGGGGCGGACCTGAAGGAGAAGGGTCTCGTCGTCGCGTGGGACAACCGCGCCGCGGAGAGTTGGGCGGTCGGCTCGAAGAAGGCGAACTGCAAGATCGGCGCGGTCCCCGGCGACGGCGGCCTGGTGGCGTGGACGGGCAGTGTCCGCAACCCGAACGCGCCGCCGCTGACCACGTCGAACCCGCCGCAGACCACCTCGGTCCGTCCCCAGGACGAGCCGACCGGCGCGCCGATGCACTCCGAGTCGACCGCTCCCACGAGCTCGTCGGGCCCCAAGTCCGCCGAGTCGTCCGCGCCTGCGTCCACCGAGTCGTCCGCGCCCTCGCAGACCAGGTGACGCGCCGTGCCGGTGGAGATGACGCGGGAGCGGTTCGAGGAGCTCGTCGGTGACGCGCTCGACCTGATCCCGCACGAGTTCGCGGCGGCGATGAACAACGTCGTGATCCTCGTCGAGGACCGCCATCCGGAGGTCCCCTCGCTGCTCGGGCTCTACCACGGCATCGCGCTCACCGAGCGCACGACCAGCTACGGCGGAGTGCTGCCGGACCGCATCTTCATCTACCGCCAGGCGATCCTCGACGTCTGCTACGACGAGGAAGACGTCGTGGACCAAGTCGCGATCACCGTGGTGCACGAGATCGCGCACCACTTCGGCATCGACGACGCACGGCTGCACGAGCTCGGCTGGGGTTAGCCGACGGGCAACTCCACTCCGGGCCAGGAGACGCAGCGCCAGCCGTCGCCGTCGGCCTCCAGAGCGATGCGACCGGTGTTGGGCAGCAGGACGTTCTCCGCGAGCGACGGCTCGACGTTCGCGGCCAGTGCCAGCGCCGCCATCCGCGCGGCACCACCGTGGCTGACGAGGACGACCGTGCCGTCCTCGTGCCGCTCGCGAATCTCCCGCACGGTGGTGAGGAACCGGTCGACGACATCCCGGCCGCTCTCGCCGCCCGGAAACGGGAAGTCGAGGTCACCCTCGGCCCACGCCGTCACGGTGCGGTGGTAGCCCTCCCACGACGGGCGGTCCGTGCGGCCCTCCAGCTCACCGACGTAGACCTCGTGCACACCGTCGACGACCTTCACCTGCAGGCCGTGGCGGGCGGCGACCGGCGCGGCGGTCTGCTGCGCGCGAAGCGCGGTGCTCGCGTACACCGCGATCACGGGCTCGTCGGCGAGTGCTTCGGCGAGGTCGAGCGCCTGTTGCTCACCGAGTTCGGTGAGCGGGGGTCCCGGAGGCAGCGTGTCGAGCACCTTCGCGACGTTCGACGCGGTCTGGCCGTGCCTGACGAGAACCAACCTCATGCACCCGTCCCCTTTCTCAGTGCGGCAACCCAGTCGGCGGCCGCGGTGAAGTCTGCGTTGGTCGCGGCCGGGCTCCGCGCCGGCACGGACGGCTCGGCGACGGGATAGGAGCCGAGGAACCGGACCTCGCGGCTGTGCCGGTGAAGCGCGGCGAGCGCGTCGCCGACGCGCGGCTCGGCGACGTGGCCTTCGAGGTCGATGAAGAACCTGTACTCCCCCAGGCGCCCCTTCGTCGGGCGGGACTCGATCCTGGTCATGCTGATCCCGCGCAGCGCGAGTTCGGTCAGCAGCTCGGACAGCACGCCGACCCGGTTCGGAGTCGTGACGACGACCGACGTGCGGTCGGCCCCGGTCGGTGCGGGAAGGCTGCCGGGCCTGCGCAGCAGCAGGAAGCGGGTCTTGGCGTCGGGCACGTCCGCGACGTCGGTGGCCAGCTCGTGCAGCGGGTAGTGGTTCACCGCCACGGGAGCGCTCACCGCGGCGTCGAACTCGCCGCGTTGCACGGCGACCGCGGCCGCCGCCGTGGAGGTCGCGGCGACGACCTCGGCGTCGGGCAGGTTGACCGCGAGCCACTGCCGCACCTGCGCCAGCGCGTGGGGGTGGCTCGCGACGGTGCGCACGACCTCGGTGTCCGGGCGGACCAGGACGCTGAACCGGACCGGCAGCACGGTCTCCGCCACCGCGACCAGCGGCTCGTCGGCAACGAGGGCGTCCATCGTCGCGGGGACGGCCCCTTCCACGGAGTTCTCCACCGGGACGCAGGACGCGTCGGTGTCACCGCGCCTGGTCGCGGCCAAGGCGTTCGGAACGGTGTCCATCGGGACCAGTTCGTCCCGTTCGAGGTCGGCGAAGGCACGAGCGGCCTGCTCGGTGAACGTTCCACGAGGTCCGAAATAGGCGATGCGCGGCACGTCGCCACCATACGAGGACACTTCCGGGTGATCGTCACTGAGGCGAGGATCACTCATGTGGGCAGTACCCGCCCCGGTTCCCCAATCAGTACCTCTCCTGGAATGCTTGAGGCGTGACCGCCGATACGGAGGGTGAGATCAACGCTCCGGCTGTAACGCCCCGACTGGTGTTGTGCGCGGTTGACGAACCACTGTCGAGCGCGTGGCTCACCGTCGCGGGCGGCCGACGCGGTATCCGCGTGCACCGGGGTTCTGTGCTCGACATCGTCGCTGAGGCGGTCGTCAGTCCGGCCAACTCGTTCGGCTGGATGCGCGGCGGCATCGACGCCGTGTACGCGAAAGCGTTCCCGCACGTGGAGGCGAACGTGCGCAGCGGCGTACTCGCGCTGCACGGTGGTGAGCTCCCGGTCGGTGAGGCGCTGCTGGTGCCCACCGGCGAGCCCGAGCCGGCCTGGCTCTTCAGCGCGCCCACGATGCGGCATCCCGGCGAACGGCTGCCCGCGGACACCGTGCACCCCTATCTCGCGGCACGGGCCGTGCTGCGGCTGTGGCAGGACGGGCGGCTCGAGGACGGCCGCCGGATCCACGACGTCGTGCGGACGATCGCGATGCCAGGCCTGGGCACCGGTGTGGGCGGGGTGTCTCCCGAGACCTGCGCGCGGCAGGTCGCCGCCGCGTGGGACGAGGTGTTCAGCTATTTACCGCGGCGTTGACCAGGTCACACGAGTTGTGCACAACCTGTGGACAGACACGTGGCAGCCTGTGGACTACTGACGTGGACACACCTGTCGTTCCAGGTCCGGGCCGGTGCGGTGATGGGGATGGGCGCACTCGCCGGCGGGCGGTGTCTCCGGCATCGGGGTCTACCGTGGCTTCGTGCCGGTGCGCGTGCTGCTTGTCGATGATCACGAGGTCGTGCGCAGGGGCCTGCGCGAAATGCTCGACGACACCGGGGACGTCGAGGTGGTCGCCGAGGCGGGCAGCGTTGCCGAGGCGATCACCCGTGCGGGCGCGACCCGTCCGGACGTCGCCGTGGTCGACGTCCAGTTGCCGGACGGCAGCGGCGTCGACCTGTGCCGAGAGCTGCGGTCGTTACCGGACGCGCCGCGCTGCCTGGTGCTGACCGCGTTCGACGACGAGGAGGCGCTGGTCGGCGCGATCATGGCCGGCGCGTCGGGCTATTTGCTCAAGCAGGTGCGCGGGCAGGACCTCGTGACCGCCGTGCGCGAGGTGGCTGCAGGCCGTTCACTGCTGGACCCGGTGACCACGGCTCGCGTGCTCGACCGGATGCGCCGGCCCGCGCAGACCGACGTGCTCGCGGGGTTCACCGACCAGGAGCGGCGGGTGCTGGAGTTCATCGGAGAAGGCATGACGAACCGCCAGATCGCCGAGCGGCTCTTCCTCGCCGAGAAGACCGTGAAGAACTACGTCACATCGGTGCTGGCCAAGCTCGGGATGGAGCGACGCACCCAGGCCGCCGCGTGGGTGGCCCGCCGCTCACGCTGACTTCTCACAGCGGCACCTGCCAGGTGATCGTCGTGCCGTTGCGGGCCGACGAGGCGACC
>DASYMV010000183.1:0-7812 GCA_036008865.1 Pseudonocardiaceae bacterium
TTGAAGATCAGGTCGTTGGCGCGCAGCGCGTCGAACGTGCCGGCCATCGACTTGCCCTCCAGCATGCCCTCCCGTCGCATCTTCTTCTCGAGCTTCTCGACCGTGCGCATGTCGGTGAAGGTGCCCAGCACGCCCGGCTCGGCGTAGTCGAGCATGGTGTTGAGCAGCGTCAGGTTTCCGACACGGGTGTCGCCGGACGCGGTCAGGTACGCGGCGCTGATCGCCGTGAGAGCTCCGCCGAGGCAGAGGCCCACGATGTCGATCTGCTCCGCCCCGGTGATCTCCTCGATGACGTCGAGAGCCTGGTGCGGTCCGTGGATGAGGTAGTCGTCCATCGTCACGCCCGCCATCTCCGCGGACGGGTTGCGATAGCTGATGGCGAACACCGTGCGCCCGTGCTTCACCGCCCATTCGACGAAGCTGCGCCCTGGCGCCAGATCCATCACGTAGTACTTGTTGATCCACGGCGGGCTGAACAGCAGCGGCTCGGCGTGCACCTCCGGGGTCTGCGGCTCGTACTGCAGCAGCTCCATCAGGTGGTTGCGGTAGACGACCTTCGCCGGAGTGGCGGCGAGGTTCTCGCCGAGCCGGAACGGAGAGGTGTCGACCTGCCGGGGCCGCCCGTTGTTGTTCAGCACGTCGTCCACGAAGTGCGCGGCGCCGCGCACCACGCTGGCGCCACCGGTGTCGAACGCCTTCTTCAGCGCGGCCGGGTTCGTCAGCAGGAAGTTGGTCGGAGCCATGGCGTCGAGCAGCAGGTCCAACGCCATCTGCGCCTTGGCCTCGAGGGGCGCCTCGAGGCCGGCGGCACGAACGACCCGCTCCGCGTACTGGCGCGCCGACAGATAGGCCAGCCGCAGCGAGTAGAACGCCGGGTTCTCCTTCCACGCCTCGTCGGAGAACCGGCGGTCCTTCGGGTCCACCGCGATCCGTGGTTCGGCCGTGCCACCGAGCCAGTTGACCAGTGACACCGGACCGATGAGGGCCATGTCCGCCGCGAGGCGCATGTTCGCCTCGAACATGGCGAACGGGTTGGTCGCGGAGGCCTGAAGCGCTTGGATCAAGGCTTGGCCGAACCCGGCGACATCAGAATTGACGAGATCAACCTCTGGGGCGAGGGCCGATGCAGCCCGTTCCCCGAGGTCCCACGACGACTCGGAAGCCATGGCGGAATCCTGGCGGAGCGCGGCGGTGTCCGCCGGGTTCTCCCACTGGCCGGAAGCGCTGCGGCGCAATCAGGTCGGCCTGACGCGACAATCGCGCAGGGCCCGTGCCTGGTGCGGGAGGTGGAGCGGAGGTGTCATGAGAGTGATCCACACGTCAGCGGCCCCTTCGCACACCGGGCCGGTGCCCCAGGCGGTTGAGTCGGGGGGCTGGATCCACGTCTCGGCGCTCTTCGGCACGATGCCCCGGTCCGGGGAGCTGCCGGAGGACCCGCGCAAGGAGGCCGAGCAGTTGTTCACCAATCTCGCCGCCATCCTCGCCGAGGCCGACGCCGCCCTCACCGATGTCGTGAAGGTCGGCATCTTCATGCGCCACCTCCAGCGGGACCGGCCGATCTTCAACGCGGTGTGGGTGGAGCGGTTCGGCCCGCACCGACCGGCACGGTCGGCCGTGGAGGTCGGCGACTTCGGCCGTCCCGGCGACAACGCGCGCTACATGATCGAGGCCGTCGCGCACCGCGAGCGCCGACGATCCCGCTCGGCGGAAAGGGACTTGCCCGCCTCGGCGCGGCCGCCGGAGTCTTCGGGCAGTGCACGCCGATCGTGATCGGCCGGTCCAGCAGGAGGAATCCCATGCCCCACCTCGTTCCTCCCGTGCGCCTCGTTCCCGTGCGTCCAGGAACCCGGCCATGAGGGCCGTCACGCTCGTCACGCCGGGACAGGTGGAGATCGTCGACGACTGGCCCGAGCCTGAATGCGGTCCGCACGACGTGGTGGTCCAGATCCGCGGAGTCGGGTTGTGCGGATCGGACCTGTCCGTGTTCGACGGCAAGCGGGCGGTGCCGCACATGCCGTGGGTGTTCGGTCACGAGGGCGGCGGGAACATCGTCGCGGTCGGGTCTCAGGTGCGCGACAGGCAGATCGGCCAGCGCGTCGTCGTCGAGCCGAACTTCGCCGACGGCACCTGCCCGGCCTGCCGTGCGGGACACTCCTCGGCGTGCGTCGACCGGGAGATCCTCGCGATCACCCGGCAGGGCATCCTGGCCGAGCGGGTGGCGATACCCGCCGAGTACACGTGGCCGATTCCCCCCACGTGGCCCGACGTGGCACTGGCCTGCTTCGAACCGCTCGCGGTGGCCGACACCGCCGTGCGCCGGGCGAAAGTCCCGCCGGGCACCGACTGCCTGGTCATCGGTGCCGGGTCGCAGGGGCAACTGGTGTGCCAGTCGCTGCTCGCAGGTGGTGCACAGCCCTACGTGACCGAGCCGCACCCCGGCCGGATGGAACTGGCGCTGAAGTTCGGGGCCAGGCGCGCTGACGAGCACGACGGGGACACCTATCCGTTCGTCTTCGAGACCGCGGGCGTGCCGGCGGTCTGGGACACCGCGTTCGCCGCGGTCGCGAAGACCGGAACGCTCGTGGTGATCGGGTTCAGCCAGAAGCCCGCGCAGTTCACCACCCATGAACTGGTGCAGCGCCAGATCACGATCGTGGGACAGCTGATCTACGACCACCCGCAGGACTTCGCCGCGACGCTGGAATCCGTGACCTCCGGCAGGCTGGCTCCCGAGCAGACGGTGCAGGCGAGCTTCCCCGTCGAGGAGACGGCGGCCGCGCTGGCCTCCGTCCGCGAGGTGCCCGGCAAGTCCTGGATCGACTTCTCGAGCTGGCGGGGTGACGGCACGGCATGAACAAGGTCCTGGCCTCAACGGGCCCAACCTGAACACCCCGGGCACCCGTGAGCCCGGCATCTACGGCGCGGCGACCCTGGCCGATGTCGAGCGGATGTGCCACGACGAAGGCGCGAGACTCGGTGTCGAGGTCGACTTCCGCCAGTCCAACCACGAGGGCCAGCTGATCGACTGGATCCACGAGGCCGGTGCGGAAGTCGAAGCGGGCGGGATGGTCGGCGCGGTGTTCAACCCGGGTGCGCTGACCCACACGTCGCTCGCGCTGCACGACGCCATCAAAGGGGTCAGCCTGCCGGTGATCGAGTTGCACATCTCCAACGTGCACCAGCGCGAAGAGATCCGGCACCGCTCATTCATCTCCCCTGCCGCGCGCGGCATCGTCGTGGGCTTCGGCATCGCCGGATGTCCGCTGGCGATCAAGGGATTGCTCGACGTCGTGCGACCTCCGGCGCCGGACACAGCGCCAGGCGCAGCGCCCGATCGGGCGGAGGCCGTCAGCGGTGCGACGAAGTCCTGACCGTCGACTACCTGATCACGCCGCCCAGACGACCTTCGAGCAACACCAGCAACTCGCTGAGCGTGTTCGTGAGGGAGTCTCGCGAGGGCTGGTCAAGGCCTTCGAGCAGGGACGCCTCGTACTGCAACTGCTGCGGCAGCAAACGGTCGATGAGCGTGCGCCCCTTGTCGGTCAACCGAAGATGGACCACGCGCTTGTCGCGCTCGTCGGTGCGGCGGTCGATCAGACCGCGCTCCTCCAGCGACCGCACGCGCTTGGTGACCGATGCTCCCGAGGAGAACGTCTCACGCGCGAGCTGGCTCGGCGTGAGATCGCCGCCGACCCGCCGCAGCGTTGCGAGCAGGTCGAACTCCTGACGGGTCAGGCCCACACCCGCGAGGGGGGCGTCGGCGGCCTGCTGCAGCAGTGCGGCGCACCGGTTGAGCCTTCCGATGACGGCCATGGGCGCGGTGTCCAGATCGGGGTGCACCTGGTGCCACTGGCGCAGTACTGCCGCGACGACGTCGTCCGCCACGCCCTGTCCTCTCAACGGGTCTTTCCGCCGACCTCACCGGCATCGCGGATCGCGGTCGCGTCACCGCCCGCGCTTCGCGGCCGGGGCGAGAAGTACAACACGAGGTCACCGAGAGCCGCGTGGCCGTCCCGCTCAGCGTGCAGGATCCGCTCCTGCGGCAACGCGCGCTGCCACCACTCACCGGTCGCGGTGTTCACCGCGTCCCGCAGCTCCACCAAGGCCGCGACCAAGCGCTTGCCCGCCGACCGCTGCCTGCCGAGACCCGCGTCGTCCCCGTTCGTCAGCGACCGCACCTCCCCCTGTGCGCGGTCGACCTTCTCCAGAGCTTCGTCGATGCGGTCGGTCGCACGGCGGTTGGTGACCAGCATGCTCGACAGGACACCGACGACGACACCCACGCAGGTGTCGATCCAGCGGTCCACCACGAGTTCGCCGGTCGGCTGCGATTGCGTGAACGTGGTGATGAGCAGGGCCATCGACGTGACGAACACGCTGCCGAGCCAGTAGTTGCGGGTGATCGTGGCCTCGGTGCCGAACTGGAAGGTCAGGAAGGCGAGCACGAGAACGAGCTGGCTCGACCGCGTCATCGGCGCGATCGCGGTGAAGATCAGCAGCCCTGCGAAGGTGCCGATGGCCCGCTGCACCGCACGCGTCCAGGTGATGCGGAGATTCGTCTGGCACACGGCCGCGACCGTGACGATCGCCCAGTAGGGATGGCCGACGCCGGCACCCAGGGAGACGAAGCCCGCGATGACGCTGCCCACAGCGACCCTCGCGCCCACCGGGGCCAGCGGTGCGCCGGGTCGCAATAGCGCACCGAACCGGCGCCACCACGTGTGGGCCGCACGGCCACGGGGCGGATCAGCGATCGCGAGGTCTGCGTCGACACCCACCAGTTCCGACCGTTCGCCGGCGTCGGAGCGCACCTCGGGAACCTCCTTCCCGCGGCGCAGGGCACGTGCCCAAGCACTCAGCTCCTGCTCGCCAGGCACAGCGCCAGGCGCCGAACCGGGTTCGGCGGCCACAGCGGTCTCGGCGCGCAGGAGCAGGCGTTCCAACGCGCGACGACGCGCGAGCTGCGAGCCCGACCTGACGGGCACGAGCGTGAGGTTCTGCCACGCACCGTGCACGGCGGCCGCGGCGTGACGGACGTGCTGCGGTGCCTCTGCGGGCTCACCGCACAGTCGAGCGGCAGCCTCCAGAGCGCGGGCGACTGCGATGCGCTCCGGTCCGTGCGGACGCACCAGTGCCGGCGCCATGCACACCAACCACGCGAGGACACCACCTGCGATCGCAAGAGCCAGGTGGGCCGGCACATCGGAGAGCTGCTGCGGGGCGAAGACCGCACTCGAGCTCACGAAGGTGAAGATCAGGCTTCCGGGTGGGCCGGTCCGCGCAGCGTCGGTCACGACCTTCTGCAGGCCGGCCAGCAGACCCGCGGCGACGATGTGCACGGCAGTGGAGTCGGTGACCGACGCGACGACCAGCGCAGCCGCGAGACCGGTGAGCATGCCCACAACGATCCCGGCGAGCATGCGCGCACGGGCCGCGTAGGGCAGGCCGTGGGCGAACAGCGCGCAGAGCGCCCCCGCTGAGGCGTAGATCCCGAGGTCGAGACGCCCTGATGCGAGAAGGAGCAGGTTGGGGATGGCGAGCGCCACGACCACGCTCAACGCCGGTTTGTGCCACATGTCGGCAGCCGGGTTGATTCGCAGCAGGCCCCGGAGCGGTAGCCGCGCGAGGCGCGGCGGAGCGGACCGTTTCGGGGTCGCAGCGGAAGTCATCCCACAAGTTTACCAAGTAATTTACCTATAAAATAATCGGTCGCGCCGGTGATCGGCCTCCACCGTTTTCGCGGTCACTCACCGATGCTGAGACGGACGCTGAAACCGCTCGGCCCGGTCCACAGCTTGACCTCGACGGGATGCTCGAGGAGCTGCACTCGGCCACCGCGATCTCGGAACTGCTGTGTGGAGTCCCGGATCGCCCGCCAACCCGTGACGGCCAGATCCGTCAACCGGCTCAGGTCGACTCGCAGTTGTGACGTCATGGCGCTACGGCTCGCCCAGCGCAGAGCCGACCGCAGCACCTCGTAGTTGGTGATGTCCAGGTGGGACCATCACGTGCGACGGGCCCAACACCGGTGGTAGTCGTGGTGACATCACCTGAGGCGACCGCTCCGGGCGGTGCGCGCTGCGGTCGATCGGACACTCCTTCGACCCGATCGACCGCAAGACCATGATCGCGGCACCTGCGTCCTGTTCCGCGTGGCGGTGCTCCACGCCGTGACCCGGACGATCACCTGGTACAGCTTCTTCTTCGCTCCGCCGGAGCGGGTGCCGCCCACCTCACGGTGAGCGAGATCTTCCCGCTCGAGGTGCGGGTGAGGCGATCGGGGCGTTCTTCGCGATCACGCAGTGCTTCAGAGTGCGCGACCTGACCGGTTCGTCCCGTCGAGCGACCATCTCCACAGCGGACCCATGACTGTCGCATGTGGACCAGTGGCGCCGGGGGCCGATCGACGCCCGGTGAGTGCGGCCGGGTGTTTGCCGTCGCCGAACGTGGTGTATCCCCCGGCGAGATCACGAGTCGGGAAGGAATGCGCATGCTGGTCGACGCCCACGTGCACGTGGTGGACTTCCTGCAGCAGCAAGTGGGGCCACACGACCTCGTCACCGCGATGAGCGAATCGGGAGTGGACCGCGCGGTGGTCTTCGGCCTGCCCGTCAAGAAGAAGTGGCCGATCAACGAACCGCGACGGCCCGGTTACTACCTCGACGGCAACGCACCGTGCCAGTTCTACTCGCTGACCGACGAACTCGTCGCGAGCCTGCACGCGAGGTTGCCCGCCGACGTCGCGCCGTTCGTGGCTCCGACGCTGTGCGGGTTCGACCCGACCGACCTGCTGGCGATCGAACACGTCGACCTGATGTGGTCACGGCACGACTGCTGGCGCGGCATCGGCGAGGTGATGCTGCGTCACGACGACCTGACCAACCTCACCAACGCGGAGAATCCCTCGGCGTCACACCCGGCGCTCGACCCCGTCTTCGACTTCGCCGCCGGACACGACGTGCCGGTGGCCGTGCATCACGACAGCAGCTCGTCAGGACGCCCCGGTGAGCACGAGTACATCGGCCAGCTCGACCAGATGCTCGCCCGACACCCCCGCACGACCGTGGTCTGGTGCCATGCCGGGGTCTCGCGCCGGGTGGAGCCCCGCGACCAGCACCGCGTCGTCGCGGATCTGCTCGACCGTCACGACCGCCTTCACGTCGACATCTCCTGGGTCCTGCTCGACCAGGTGTTCACGCGGGACGGCACCGTCCACCCCGATTGGCACGAGCTGCTCGTCCGTCACCCCGACCGGTTCGTTCTCGGAAGCGACGTCGTGGGCCCCAAGTCCGACTGGTCGTCACCGATCGACCGCCTCACCCGGCTGCTGGACCAGTTGCCCGCGTCCGCCCGCACGTCGGTCGCCGGGGACAACGCCACCCGCTTGTGGTGGAAGAGCTGATCTCCCCGAACCGGACGACGGCCCCGGCCGGCCCACCCGTGGTTTCCCGTCGGCCTCGCGAGAAGGCATGCTGATTCAGCTCGTCTCGCAGCCGTCGCCCGGAGGGTGTTGCCATGCGCGTACTTCTCGTCGAGGACGACGACGGGGTCGCGGACGCCTTGGTCGAGGCGCTCGGCGCGCACGGCCACACTCCGAGGCGTGTCCGGCGTGGCGCGGACGCGCTGACCGCGCACCGCGACGCCGACGTGATGCTGCTCGACCTCGGACTGCCCGACGAGGACGGCCTGGAGGTTCTTCGCAAGCTCCGCAGGGTGGCCGTCGTGCCCGTGCTGGTGCTCACCGCACGCGGCGACGAGCGGTCGGTGGTGCGCGGCCTGCGCATCGGCGCGGACGACTACCTCGTCAAACCG
>DASYMV010000184.1:0-4865 GCA_036008865.1 Pseudonocardiaceae bacterium
GGATGTGAGCGGCCGCAAGCCGTGCCGGCGTAGCTCAATTGGCAGAGCACCCGCCTTGTAAGCGGAAGGTTAGGGGTTCAAGTCCCCTCGCCGGCTCCATCTCACCAGTGCGAACAAGGGCCACCCACCGAAGTGGGTGGCCCTTGTGGTCTCAGCCCTCCGCCGCTGCGCCTACCAGGGGCTTGCGTCGACTTGCGTCCTGAGGTTCCTGCGCTCCGCGTCCCTGGTGATCAGAGCTTGCGGGCCACACCCGCGTACAGGCCGTCGTCCTCCGGGTCGATGACCGGACCACCGTTGGTCTGGTCGGGCCGCCACTGGGAGGTGGTGACCAGACCGGGCTCGACGAGTTCGTATCCGCTGAACAGTTCGAGCACCTCCGCACGGGTGCGCGGGAAGACGTTGTCCTGCGTGTTCTTCATCGTCTCGACGATCTCGTCACCCTGGACGGAGGCGAAGTCGGTGGTGAGGTGGGTGAGTGCGAGCAAGCTGCCGGCGGTCGTGGCATCGCGGTACCGGCCGAACACGCCCACCGGGTCGCGCTGGGGCGGGATGTAGTGGCCGAGGGTCACCCCCAACACGCCGATCGGCTGGTCGAAGTCGAGCAACCGGCGGGTGGCCTCCGCGTTGAGCACGTCTTCGGGATCGGTCACGTCGGCCTTGATGATGGTCGCCAGGTCGTTGTGCGCCAACAGGAGTTCGCTGTGCGCGACGGCGACGTCCTCGTAGTCCACGTAGACCACGCGGGACTCAGGCGCCACTTGCTGCGCGATCTCGTGCACGTTGCCGACCGTGGGGATGCCCGACCCCAGGTCCAGGAACTGCCGCACGCCCTGCTCGATCATGAACAGCACCGCGCGACGGAGGAACGCCCGGTTGCGGCGCGCGATGGTCGCCACGTTCGGCTGGATGGTCATGAGCTTGTTCGCGATATCACGGTCCACCGCGAAGTTGTGGCCGCCGCCGAGCAGGTAGTCGTAGATGCGGGCCACGCTCGGCTGTTGAAGATCGACCTTGTCGGGTACCCAGTCGACTGCATCGGCCACCGCGAACTCCATTCCGTGATGCGTCGGTCACGGTGAGACTACTCATGGGCGTGCATCGAGGAGCAATCGAGTCGTGTCCGATCGGTTGCTCTCGACGTCGTGCAGCTCCATCTCACCAGCGCGAACAAGGGCCGCCCGTCAGCGGGCGGCCCTTGTCGATCGGTCCGGCCTCGACGCGGCCGGCTCCTGCGGTGGTCAGCGCTTGGCGGGACCGCGATCGGCGATGCGCTTGGCCGTGTCGGCAGATCCGTTCTTGTCAGCCATGACGAGGACCTGATCGCCGGTGGCCACCTGGCTGATCGCAGCGGTCTTCTTGTCCTTGCGAACCTTGGTGTTGGAATCGACGGTGTAGGTGGCGGTGAACCCGTCGCTGCTCTTGACCGTGATCGACTTCCCGTCGACCGACTGCACCTCGCCGCGTTGCACGTCGACGACCTGGTGCTTGGGCCCGTTCAGCGTGAGCTGGCCGTGTGCGGTGTGCGCCAGCAGGCCCTTGTGGTGCTTGGTCTGGGACTGCTCGCCGCTCGTCGAGGGCGTCGTGGAACTGGCGGTGTCGGCCAGCGCCACTCCACCTCCGATGCCCAGCAATGCCAGCGCTGCCGCACCCGTGACCAGCATCGTCTTCCTGTTGACCATTGAGTTGGCGCTCCCTCGTGTTCGACTGCCGCCATGGACAGCCCCATCCTGACGACGCAGGCTGAACATCAACTGAAGGTCGGCCACTGAGCGGGCGGGAGACCTCCAGCCACCTCTGGCCGTCCACTGTGCACGGCGGTCGCGCTCGTGCAGCCCGCGAGCGCCAGCAGGAGGATCAGGAATGCCGGAACCCTCGTACAGCCGGATCCCAGGGCCGTGACCACCCGTTACCCCTGTGGCATTCTGCGGTTGTCCAGAGCACGCACGTCAGGAGCGTCATGTCCTACATCGCGGACCCGTTGCGCTACGACCGGATGCCCTACCGCCGGTGTGGTCGCCGCGGGCTGAAGCTGCCGGCGATCTCGCTCGGCCTGTGGCACAACTTCGGTGACGACCGGCCGTACGAACTCGGCCGGTCGATCGTCCGCCGAGCGTTCGACCTCGGCATCACGCATTTCGACTTGGCCAACAACTACGGGCCGCCGTACGGATCCGCCGAGGTCAACTTCGGCCGGATGCTGCGCGACGACCTCCAGCCGTACCGCGACGAACTGGTGATTTCCACCAAGGCCGGTTACGACATGTGGCCCGGTCCCTACGGGGAATGGGGCTCGCGCAAGTACCTGCTCGGGTCCCTGGACCAGTCGCTCAGGCGCATGGGCATCGACTACGTCGACATCTTCTACTCGCACCGCTACGACCCGGAGACGCCGCTCGACGAGACGATGGGCGCGCTCGCCAGCGCGGTGCACCAGGGCAAGGCCCTCTACGTCGGCATCTCCTCCTACTCCGCGGCCAAGACGCGGGAAGCGGCGGAGATCCTGAGCCAGATGGGCGTGCCGCTGCTGATCCATCAGCCCTCGTACTCGATGCTGAACCGTTGGATCGAGCCGGACCTGCTCGACGTGCTCGGCGAGATCGGCGCCGGATGCATCGCGTTCTCCCCGCTCGGCCAGGGCATGCTCACCGGCAAGTACCTGGACGGGCTTCCCGAGGGATCCCGTGCGACGCAGGGCAAGTCGTTGTCGACCGACCTGCTGAGCCCGGAGAACGTGGCCCGCATCCGCGCGCTCAACGAGATCGCCAAGCGCCGTGGCCAGTCGCTGGCGCAGCTGGCTCTGCAGTGGACGTTGCGCGACGAGCGGGTCACCTCGGCGCTGATCGGCGCCAGTTCGGTGTCCCAGCTGGAGGAGAACGTGGCGGCGCTCGACGGGCCGCCGCTCACCGAGGACGAACTCGCCGAGATCGACAAGTACGCCGTCGAGTCCGGCATCGACCTGTGGGCCCAGTCCTCGAAGGCGGGCTGAGCCCCCGTTCCGCTTCGGGCCCACGGCCGGGACGTCCGCGTTGTGGGCCCGACACGAGCCACGGGTCAGGCCGGCAGGCGCACGGTGAAGGTGGTGCAGCCGGGCTCGCCGGCGAGTTCCACCGTCCCGCCGTGCGCGGCCACCAGGGAGCGCACCACCGCCAGACCGAGGCCGCTGCCGCCGCGCTCCCGCGTCCGTGAGTCGTCGACCCGGTAGAAGCGGTCGAAGATCCGTTCCCGGTCCTCGGGCGGGATGCCCGGTCCCGAGTCGGTGACGCGCACGAGCGCCTCACCGGGTGCCCGCAGCACAGCCAGCGTCACCTCGGTTCCCGGCGGTGTGTGCACGGCGACGTTGGCCAGCAGGTTGTCCAGCACCTGACGCAACCGCATCGGGTCGGCCCGGAGCTCCAGGCGCTCTGCGCCGGACCGCACGGTGAGCGGGTGGTCGGGGTGTGCGGCGCTGAAGGCGTCCGCGGCCTCTTCCGCCAGTTCCACCAGGTCCGTGTCGTCCAGCCGCAGCGGCGCCTCGACCTCCGCCGAGTCGAGCCGTGCCAGGAGCAGCAGGTCGTCCAGCAGCAGGCTCATCCGCGTGGCCTCGGACCGCATCTTCTCCAGGTGCGCCTCGCGCTCTTCGGGTCGGCTCGCCGCGGCGTAGCGGAACAGGTCCGCGTAGCCGCGGATCGACGTCAGCGGCGTGCGCAACTCGTGCGAGGCGTCGGCGACGAACCGGCGCAGCCGCCGCTCGGCCTCCGTCCGTGCGGCGAGCGACGAGTCGATGTGCGCGAGCATCGTGTTGAACGCGGTCCGCAGTTCCTCGACCTCCGCGCCACCGCCCCCGCCCTCCGCGCGCACCGCGAGTTGTGCGGAGTCGGTCAGGTCGTGCGAGGTGATGTCGTGCGCGGTGTCGGCCATGTCGCTCAGCGGCCGCAGTCCGCGCCGCAGCACGACCAGGCCCGCCGCCACCAGCGTGATCAGCGCGGCGAGGAAGGCGCACACCTCGACCAGGACCAGCCGGTTGACGGTGGTGTCGAGATCGTCCTGCGGTGCCGCGGTCACCAGCACCACGTCGTCCTGCACGGGGCAGGCCCGCACCCGGTAGTCGCCGTCACCGCGCAGGTGCACGGTCTGGAACACCTCCGCGCCCTTGACGGACTTGGCCACCTCGGCGAGCGTGTCGACGTCGCCCGGCAGGTCCGTCCCGGACTTCGGGGTCGCCTCGCCGCCGGCCACGACGAACACACCGGAGAACCAGTGCCACGTGGTCTGGCGTCGCAGATCGCCGTACAGCTTGACGTCGACGGACTGGTGGACTTGCGTCTGCTTCATCTGCTCGTCGAGCCTGCGGGCGAGGTACTCCCTGATGCTCGTCGCCGTCACCGTGCCGATCACGGCGAAGACGGCCAGGGCGAGCGCACCGAGAGCGAGGGCCAACCGGGTGCCGAGGCGCATTCCGCGCCAGGATTCGAGCCAACGGCGACGCTGTGTCACTCGGCGGTCCGTCGCAGGGCGTAACCGACCCCGCGAACGGTGTGGATCAGCGGCTCGTTCCCGTCGTCGAGCTTGCGGCGCAGGTGCGAGATGACCAGTTCGACCACGTTGGATCTGCCGCCGAAGTCGTATTCCCACACGTGGTCGAGGATCTGCGCCTTGGTGAGCACCGCGGGAGAGCGGCGCATGAGGTAACGCAGCAGTTCGTACTCGGTCGGAGTGAGGGTCGCGAGCCTGCCGCCTCTGCGCACCTCGCGGGTGTCCTCGTCCAGCGCGAGGTCGTCCACTTTCAGCACGGACCGCTTCCACACAGGTCCGGTGCTGCGGCGCAGCACCGCACGCAGGCGTGCCATCAACTCCTCCACGGAGAACGGCTTGACGAGGTAGTCGTC
>DASYMV010000185.1:0-6115 GCA_036008865.1 Pseudonocardiaceae bacterium
CGAAGAACAACTGGTCGTGGTCGTTCTTGATGCCGTGGCCCGACAGGTGGAGCAGGACTTCGTCGTCGGTGTCGCGGTCGCGCAGCAACTCCTCGATGCGGTGCTCGATGACGCCCTTGGTGCCGTCCATCAGCACGGGAGCCGATTCGAAGTCACCCACGTGAGGGTCGAGCAGCAACTGCGACAGCCGCTGCGCATCGTCGACGACGGAGATCAACGGGGAGAGCTTCGGGTCCAGGTACCGGGACGTCGCGATCAGCAGAGCGAGGCGCTTGCCCATGGCTACTGCTTCGTCTGCTCCGCGTCGGTGCCGTTGTGTCCGGCGAGAAGGTTGGTGAGCGCCTGCTGGTCGGCCTTCGACATACCGGTGAACTGGACCTTGCGGTCGCTTTCTTCCCATGTGACGGAGCGGGCCTTGGTGCGGTCGACGTAGGCGATGATCACCTTGCCGATGGTGGAGATGGTCGACGCCGAGAACAGGCCGGTGATCACGAGCTCGGCGATCTGCCCCGCCGTACCGGACTTGCTGCCGGCCGGAGCATCGATCTCACCTCTGGCGACCTTCACCAGACCCAGAGCTCGCAGGTCCTTCAACAACGAGGCGGTGAGCTGGTGAAGCCGAGCATCATTGACGTCGCCACCGTCCACTCGCAGGGTCACCTCGGTCATGGTCACTCCACTTCACCGAACGTGTGCGGATCACTGTCCGAGCACGTAGGTATACCAAGCGGCCGGGTCGGTGGAGGCTGGAACGACCAGACATCGAAACTTTCGGCCTAGTCCGACGAAGGCAGAGACGGAGTGCCGGGTGCCACGCCGAGGGCGTGACCACGCCGGTGCGAGAACGTGCAGACCACGCGAATCCAGGTCGAGGCCGCGAAACGCCCCGGATCAGGGCATGGTCCCCAGCTCGTGCTCGATGGCGGCGAGCTCTTCGGGGCTGCCCTGCACCTTGGGACCGCTGAACCACCTGCGTGCCGAGACCAGCCACCAGATGCCGGCGAAGCCGAGCACCACCAGCACCGCGATCGGCGTGTAGTTGAAGCTCTTCGAGGTCACCGGGCTGGTCGTGGGCAGCATGAACAGGACGGTGATGAACACGACCCAGCACACCGCGATGGTGCCGACCAGCGCACTCCACCGACCCAGGTGCCACGGTCCCCGCACGAACCTCTCGCCCTGCCGCAGGCGCAGGAAGGTCGGGATCACGTAGGCGATGTAGAGCCCGATCACCGCGATCGAGGTGACCGCCGCGTAGGCCGTGCTGTTCCACAGATAGGGCAGGCCCAGCAGCAACGCCCCACCGGCCGCGAGCCAGACCGCGTTGGTCGGCGTCCGCGTGCGGCCGTTGATCCGGTGCCAGAACGCCGAGCCCGGCAGCGCTCCGTCACGGGAGAAGGCGTAGATCATCCGGGAGTTCGCGGTCACCGAGGACATGCCGCAGAACAGCTGCGCGCCGATCGCCACGAGCAACAGCAACTTGCCACCGGTCACGCCCACCGCGTCCATGAAGATCTGCGCTGGTGGCACGCCGGTGGACGTGCCGACCGCGCTGTCGTAGTCCTGGATCGCGAATGTGATACCGATCAGCAGGACCCATCCGGCGACCAGCGACACGAGGATGGACAGCACGATGCCGCGCGGACCGGACACGGCCGCGTCGTGGGTCTCCTCCGTCATGTGGGCCGAGGCGTCGTAGCCGGTGAACGTGTACTGGGCCAGCAGCAGGCCGAGCAGGACGACGTACACCGTCGAGCTCCAGCCGGTGTTGTTCTGGAAGTGCCCGAACACGAATGCGGCCGACTGGTGGTGCGCCGGCACGACGGCGAGGACCCCGACGATCACCAGCACGCCGACGATGTGCCACCAGACGCTGACGCTGTTCAGCAGCGCGACCAGACGCACGCCGAAGGTGTTCAGCAGGCCGTGCACCACCAGGATGATCCCGAGCAACAACACCGTGTGCCACGGTCGCGTGTCGAAACCGAACTGCATGTCGAGCAGGGCGTTGAGGAAGAACGCGGCGCCGAAGTCGATGCCCGCGGTGACCGCCACCTGGCCGAGGAAGTTGAACCAGCCGGTGAACCAGGACCACGCGGGAGCGTTGCGCCGGGCCAGCTTCGCCGACCAGTAGTACAGCCCGCCCGCCGTGGGATAGCTGGAGCAGACCTCCGCCATGGCCAGGCCGACGAACAGGGTCATCAGGCCCACCACCGGCCAGCCCCACGTGATCAGCGCGGGGCCGCCGGTGTTGAGCCCGTAACCGTAGAGCGTGAGGCAACCGGAGAGGACCGAGATGATCGTGAAGGAGACCGCGAAATTGGAGAACGCTGACATCGACCGGCTGAGTTCCTGCGCGTAGCCGAGCTGGTGCAGCCGGCTTTCGTCGGCGGACAGAGCGGGGCGAGAGGACGCTGGGACGTCTCGTGCCTGTGGTTCGGACACCGTCGCCTCCTTGCTGCCCGTGCCGACGGGGTCCGCGGCTCGGGGCTCGAGGTCAGTCCATGGAACGGTCATGTAGCCACGCCGGGCCGAGCATCGTCAAGGCCTGCCGGGAATCGGACGTGAACGGTGCTCGCTCAGAGCGAACGTGCAGCGGAAACAAAGCCCCGCTCCACTTGGTTGAGCCAGATGGACTCAACTTTGGAAGGGTGATCTGATGGGCGAGACACTGGCCCTGCCCGTACTGCCGCTGGACGACGTGGTCGTGCTGCCCGGCATGGTTGTGCCGATCCAGATCTCCGGTGAGGACGCCAGTGCCGACGCCCGCGCGGCAGTCGAGGCGGCCACCGCAGCCGCGAGCCACGGCGACAAGGCACGTCTCCTGCTCGTTCCCCGTTTGGACGGCAAGTACGCGAAGGCGGGCACGCTCGGTGTGATCGAGCAGATCGGCCGCCTTCCCGGTGGCCAGCGCGCCGCCGTCGTGCGCGGGACCTCGCGTGTGCGCATCGGCACGGGCACGACCGGACCGGGCGCGGCGCTGTGGGTCGAGGCCGCGGTCGCCGACGAGGTACCCGCGGACGAGCGCACCCGCGAGCTCGCGCGGGAGTACCGCGCACTGGTGATCACGATCCTGCAGCAGAGGGGCGCGTGGCAGGTCGTCGACTCGGTCCAGCAGGTCGAGGACCCCTCCTCGCTCGCGGACATGGCCGGGTACGCGTCCTACCTGAGCGACGAGCAGAAGGTGTGGCTGCTGGAGACCGTCGACGTCGCCGCGCGGCTGGGCAAGCTGCTGGAGTGGGGTCGCGAGCACCTCGCCGAGCTCGACGTGGCCGAGACGATCCGCAAGGACGTCAAGGAGGGCATGGAGAAGCAGCAGAGGGAGTTCCTGCTGCGCCAGCAGCTGGCCGCGGTCCGCAAGGAGCTCGCCGAGCTGGAGGGCAAGCCCGCCAGCGAGGAGCAGGACTACCGTGCACGCGTCGAGGACGCGGACCTGCCCGAGCACGTCCGCAAGGCCGCGTTGTCCGAAGTGGACAAGCTGGAGCGCACGTCCGAGCAGTCGCCCGAGGTGGGCTGGATCAGGACGTGGCTCGACACGGTCCTGGAGATGCCGTGGTCGACGAGGACGAGCGACAACTTCGACATCGCCGGTGCCCGCGCGGTGCTCGACGCCGACCACGCCGGTCTGGACGACGTGAAGGAGCGGATCACCGAGTACCTCGCCGTCCGCCGCAGGCGTGCCGACCGCGGCATGGGTGTCGTCGGTGGACGCCGCAGCGGCGCCGTGCTCGCGCTCGTCGGACCGCCCGGTGTGGGCAAGACCTCGCTCGGCGAGTCCGTCGCCAGGGCGATGGGCCGCAAGTTCGTGCGAGTCGCACTCGGCGGCGTGCGCGACGAGGCGGAGATCCGGGGCCACCGGCGCACCTACGTCGGCGCGCTGCCCGGCCGCATCGTGCGCGCGATCTCCGAGGCGGGTTCGATGAACCCCGTCGTGCTGCTCGACGAGGTCGACAAGGTCGGCTCGGACTACCGGGGCGACCCGACGGCCGCACTGCTCGAGGTGCTCGACCCGGCGCAGAACCACACCTTCCGGGACCACTACCTGGAGGTCGACCTCGACCTGTCGGACGTGGTCTTCCTCGCCACCGCCAACGTGCTGGAGTCCATCCCGGCCCCGCTGCTGGACCGCATGGAACTCGTGCAGCTCGACGGCTACACCGAGGACGAGAAGGTCACGATCGCACGGGACCACCTGCTGCCCCGTCAGGTCGAACGGGCGGGCCTCACGCCCGAGGACGTGTCGATCACCGTGGACGCACTGCGCAAGCTGGCCGGGGAGTACACCCGCGAGGCCGGTGTGCGGCAGCTCGAGCGGGCACTGGCGCGGATCCTGCGCAAGGTCACGTCGAAGCTCGCGCTGGAGGACATCGACCTCCCGGCGCGGGTGGACGTCGCGGACCTGCGCGGTTACCTCGGCAGCCCGAAGCACACGCCCGAGTCCGCCGAGCGGACGGCCGTTCCAGGTGTGGCGACCGGCCTCGCGGTCACCGGTGCCGGGGGTGACGTGCTGTTCGTCGAGGCCTCGCTGGCCGCGAAGGACACCGGCTCGTCCGGCGTGACGCTGACCGGGCAGCTCGGCGACGTGATGAAGGAGTCCGCGCAGATCGCGTTGTCCTACCTGCGATCCCAGGGCACGGCGCTGGGCTTCGGGGTGGGCGAGCTCGCCGAGCGCGGCGTCCACGTCCACGTGCCTGCCGGGGCCGTTCCCAAGGACGGGCCGAGCGCGGGTGTAACGATGACGACCGCACTGGCGTCCCTGCTGTCCGGTCGCCCGGTGCGCTCGGACGTCGCGATGACCGGTGAGGTGTCGCTGACCGGGCGGGTGCTGCCGATCGGCGGGGTGAAGCAGAAACTGCTCGCCGCCCACCAGGCGGGCATCACCACGGTGCTCCTGCCGCAGCGCAACGAGCCCGACCTCGACGACGTGCCCGAGTCGGTGCGCGAGGCGCTGACGGTGCACCTCGTCGGTGACGTCCGCGAGGTGCTCGAACTGGCACTGGAGCCGGCGTCCGCGGTGAGCGTCGCCGCCTGATGTGTCGTGAGGGGAGCTCTGAGGACACCCGGTGTCTTCAGAGTTCCCCCCGTGACACGGCTCAGTGCCTCATCGGCTCCGGGGACAGGAAGTCCTCCAGCGGAACCGGGGTGAGCCCGTCCTTCTTGGCCTCGGTCAGGAACGCCGTGAAGTCCTGAACGAAGGTGTTGCGGAAGTGCATCAGGACGATGTCGCCGCGCCGCAGCTCGTTGCCCTGCTGGAACTGCACCACACCGTCGTTGACGGCCGCGGTCCAGAGCACGAGCGCCTTCATCCCGCAGTCCGCGGCGGCCTTGCGGGTGTTCTGGTCGTAGTTGCCGAACGGCGGCCGGAACAGGGCGGGGCGCTTGCCGTAGTCGCGGCCGAGGAAGTCGGCGTTGCCGCAGATCTCCTGCTTCTGGAACGCGTACGGCTTGCCTTGGAGGTTCGGGTGATCCGCGGTGTGGTCCTCGACGGCCGCGCTCGCCTGGTCGTGCAGCGATGTGAAGAAGTCGGCGTGCCCCTGCGCGTACTTCGTGTTGAGGAACATCGTCGGCCGCACACCGGACGAGCGCATCAGCTCCAGGTCGACCGGGTTGCGCACGGCTCCGTCGTCGATCGTGATGAACACGTACGGCAGATCGGTGTCGATCCGCTTCACGATCGGCGCCTTGCCGTCCGTCGTCGGCGGCACGCTGGCTTGCGGGGTCCCGTAGGGGTAGGGCTGCTGGAAGACCGGGATGGTCGTGCCGTTCGGTCCCGGTGCAGCGGTGGGAGGAGCGGCCGACGTGGCCGGGGCGGTCCCTGGTGACGGCGTCAGGCTGGGTGGAGCGGCGGACGGAGTCGTCTGGCTGCAAGCCACAACGGCGCCCGCGAGTGCCAGAGCGACACAGGTCCAGACGATCTCGAGTCGAGGTGTGCGCACCCGGATTCTCCACTGATCTCTGCGACGGCATCCCGGCGCCCGGATGAAGATGAACATGCCACACGATCGGTGATCGGTCACCGGCCTGTGACACCGAAGACCATGTCATGGTCACCGTGCTACGCCTGTTCGGGGTGGGCGGCTCCGTCGAGCGGTGCTGCAGGGGCGGGACCTCGCGG
>DASYMV010000186.1:0-3590 GCA_036008865.1 Pseudonocardiaceae bacterium
GCGAGCGCCGCGTCCGCCTGATCCGCGGGCACGAACGCGAGGAGCTTGCCCTCGTTGGCCACGTGCAGGGGGTCGAGGCCGAGGAAGCCGCATGCGGACGCGACACCTTCCGGCACCGGCACCGCCGCCTCGTCCAGCTCGATCCCCGCGTTCGAGGACGCGGCGATCTCGCACAGGGAGGTCGCCACCCCGCCACGGGTCGGGTCGCGCAACACGTGCACGGCGGGCGCCGCGGTCAGAAGGTCGGCGACCACACCGCCCAGCGGGGCGGAGTCCGTGCGGATCTCGGTGCCGAACTGGATTCCCGACCGCACGCTCATGATGGCGACGCCGTGCTCGCCGACGTTCCCGGAGACGATCACGCGGTCACCCGGCCGGGCACGGTCGGGTCCGATGTCCACGCCGTCGGGGATCAGCCCGATGCCGGAGGTGTTGATGTAGAGGCCGTCGGCGTGCCCGCGCTCCACCACCTTCGTGTCGCCGGTGACCAGTGGGACGCCCGCCGCGGCCGCGGCGGCACCCATCGCCTGCGCCACACGCCCCAGCACCTCCAGCTCGAGGCCCTCCTCCAGGATGAAACCGGTGGACAACGCGACGGGCACCGCTCCGCTCATGGCCAGGTCGTTGACCGTGCCGTTGACCGCGAGGTCGCCGATGCAGCCACCAGGGAAGAACAGGGGGTTCACGACGTAGCTGTCCGTGGTGAACGCGAGACGTGCGCCGCCCGCGCGCACGACGGCGGAATCCCTGGGCGCGGCGGCGGATTCGACCGCGTGGAACGCGGGCAGGAACAGGTGTTCCACGAGTTCGCCGGAGAGCAGCCCGCCGCCACCGTGCCCCATGACGATGTGCTGCTCGTTGCGCAGCGGGACCGGACAGGTCCACGCGCCGACGTCGACGATCTCAGCCACCGACCTTCACCGCCTTCGGCACTTCGAGCCTGCGGAACTGGTAGTAGGCCGCGCACGCGCCCTCGCTGGAGACCATCGTCGCGCCCAGCGGTGTGCGCGGGGTGCACAGCGTGCCGAACGCCGGGCACTCGTTGGGCTTCATGAGTCCCTGGAGGACCTCGCCGCTGTGGCAGTCGGTGGACTCGGCGACGCTGAGGTCACCGACATCGAAACGGATCTCCGCGTCGAAGTCGCGGTAGTTCCGCGACAGCCGCCAGCCGGACTGCGGGATCATGCCGATACCGCGCCACTGCCGGTCGCACACCTCGAACACGTCGGCGAGCACCGCTTGCGCTGCCGGGTTCCCCTCGGGCGCGACCGCGCGCGGGTAGGCGTTGGTCAGCTTCGCCTCACCGGCCTCCAGCAGTTCCACGGCCTGGCGGACACCTTCCAGCAGGTCGAGCGCCTCGAACCCGGTGACCACGATGGGCACGTCGTAGCGCCGCACGAGCGGTCCGTACTGCCACGTGCCCATGACGGTGCACACGTGGCCTGCCGCGAGGAACGCCTGGACGCGGTTCGTCGGCGCACTGAGGATCGCCACCATGGCGGGCGGCACCAGCACGTGACTGACGATCATGGAGAAGTTGGTGAGCCCGCGACGTTCGGCGGTGACGACTGCCATCGCGTTGGCGGGAGCCGTGGTCTCGAAGCCGACACCGAAGAACACGACCTGCTTGTGCGGCAGCTCTTCGGCGATGGCGACCGCGTCCAGCGGCGAGTACACCACTCTCACGTCACCACCCTGCGCTCGGACCGCGAACAGGTCGCGCTCGCTGCCGGGCACCCGGAGCATGTCGCCGAACGAGCAGAAGACCACGTCCGGCCGCGCCGCGATCTCGAGCGCGCGGTCGATCATCTCCAGCGGCGTCACGCACACCGGGCAACCCGGCCCGTGGATGAAGTCGATCGCGGGTTCGAGCAGGCGGTCGATGCCGTTGCGGATGATCGAGTGCGTCTGACCGCCGCACACCTCCATGAGCGTCCAGGTGCGTGTGGCGCGGTGCGTGATCTCGTCGATGAGGTGCCTCGCGAGCACCGGATCGCGGAACTCGTCGAGGTACTTCATGCCGGTGCGCCCGTCTTGACCCCGAGTTCCTCGTCGAGGACGCCGAGTCCCCGGAACATCTCCAGCGTCGCCAGCGCCGAGTCCTCGTCGAGCCGGGTGAGCGCGAAGCCGGCGTGGACGATCGTGTAGTCACCGACCTCGATCTCGGGCAGGTAGGCCAGGCAGACGTCCTTGACGGCGCCGCCGAAGTCGACGTAAGCCATCCGCGTCCCGCGGTCGTCCCAGATCTCGTTGATCTTTCCGGGGATTCCGAGGCACATGTCGTCAGTCCTCCTCGCTCGTCGCCAGTGCCGCCACGACGGCCTGGCCGAGTGCCAGGCCACCGTCGTTGGGCGGCACCAGATGATGGGTCAACACGTCGAAACCGGCTGCTCGCAGCCGGGCCCGGCACGCCTGCAGCAGCCGGACGTTCTGGAACACACCGCCGGTGAGGCCGGCCAGCCGCACGCCGTGGCGGGCGCTCACGGCCTGCACGGCGCGTGCGACGGCGTCGGCGACGGCGTCGTGGAAGGCGGCGGACAAGCGGGCCGGGCTCACGCCGTCGTGAAGGCCCGCGACGAGCCCGGCCAGCACGTCCGACGGGTCGAGGACACCGTCCTCGTCGAGGGTGAAGCGCAGCTCGGGTCCCGTGCCGGCGGCGAGCACCTCCAGCTCGATCGCGGCCTGCGCCTCGTAGCTGATGTGCTGGCGGACGCCCAGCAGCGCGGCGACGGCGTCGAAGAGACGTCCGGCGCTCGTGCACGGCACGCACGCGAAGCCGCTGTCGAGCTGGGCGCGCAGCATCCGCAGCTCGTCCGGTGAGGCGTGGGCGACCGGTGGCAGGTGGGCGGTCCACGGCAACCCGGCCGCCGCCAGGTGCGCGAGCGCGACGCGCCACGGGTGGCGCACCGCGGCGTCGCCTCCGGGAAGCGCGATCGGGCGCAGGTGGCCGACGCGGGTGCACCGGCTCGCGTCGGCTCCGACCAGCAGCACCTCGCCGCCCCAGATCGTGCCGTCCTCGCCGTAGCCCGTGCCGTCGAACGCCACCCCGATCACAGGTTCGCCGATGCGTGCGTGCTCGGCGAGCAGCGAGACGACGTGGGCGTGGTGGTGCTGCACGAGCCGCACACCGTCCCGCTTGCGCTCGGCCCAGCGCCGGGTCTGGTAACCGGGGTGTGCGTCGGCGGCGAGCACCCCTGGCTGCACCTCGTAGAGCCCGGTCATGTGGGCGGACGCGCGCTCGAACGCTTGCAGCGTCGCCAGGCTGCCCATGTCACCGAGGTGCTGGGAGCAGAACGCATGCCTGCCTCGCGTGACGCAGAAGGTGTTCTTGAGCTCACCGCCGACGGCGAGAACGGAGCGCACGGACCTGCCGAGGTCGACCGGGAGCGGGGCGTACCCGCGGGACCTGCGCACCGGCAGCTCACGGCCCTCCACGACCCGGACCACCGAGTCGTCGCACGGAACGTGGATGGGCCGGTCGTGACCGAGGAACGCGTCAGCGAGGCGAGCGAGCCTGCCGCGTGCCTCGGTGTCGTCGAAGCAGATCGGCTCGTCGGAGACGTTGCCGCTGGTGAGCACGATCGGGCGTC
>DASYMV010000187.1:0-11739 GCA_036008865.1 Pseudonocardiaceae bacterium
CCAGGAGGACTTCAACTTCGGCGACTACTACGCGTACACGAAGATCTGCAGCCACGTCGGCTGCCCGACCTCCCTGTACGAGCAGCGGACCAATCGCATCCTGTGCCCGTGCCACCAGTCGCAGTTCGACGCCCTCCACTACGCCAAGCCGATTTTCGGCCCGGCGACCCGTCCGCTGGCCCAACTACCGATCACGGTGGACGAAGAGGGATACTTGATCGCGCGAGGCGACTTCATCGAGGCCATCGGTCCGGCCTTTTGGGAGCGTAAGTCATGAGTTCACTCACCACGCCGACCAAGGGCTCGAGCGCCGTGGAGCGGCACCTGGGCGAGGCGGCGGACAACGCGGACCAGCGGTACCACCTGGCCAAGGGCCTGCGGCACCAGATGAACAAGGTCTTCCCGACGCACTGGTCGTTCCTGCTCGGCGAGATCGCTCTCTACAGCTTCATCATCGTGTTGCTGTCGGGCACCTATCTGGCGCTGTTCTTCGACCCCTCGATGCAGGAGGTCACCTACCACGGCACGTTCACGAACCTGCAGAACCTGCCGATGTCGCGGGCCTTCGAGTCGACGCTCCAGATCTCCTTCGAGGTCCGGGGCGGCCTGTTCGTGCGGCAGGTGCACCACTGGGCGGCTCTGCTGTTCATGGGCGCGATCGTCGTGCACATGTTCCGGATCTTCTTCACGGGCGCGTTCCGCCGCCCGCGTGAGATCAACTGGGTCATCGGTGTCGTGCTGTTCATGCTGGGCGCGATCGAGGGCTTCCTCGGCTACTCGCTGCCCGACGACCTGCTGTCCGGCACCGGCCTGCGGGTCATGGCCGCGCTGCTGATCTCGATCCCGGTCATCGGCACCTGGCTGAACTGGCTGATGTTCGGTGGGGAGTTCCCCGGCACCGAGGTCATCCCGAGGCTCTACACCGCACACATCCTGATCATCCCCGCGATCATCCTCGCGCTGGTCGCCGTGCACCTGGCGCTCGTCTGGTACCAGAAGCACACGCAGTTCCCCGGCGTGGGCCGCAAGGAGACCAACGTCGTCGGCGTGCGCATCATGCCCGTGTTCGCGGCCAAGGGCGGCGGCTTCTTCGCGATCGTCGTCGCGGTCACCGCGATCATGGGCGGCATCTTCCAGATCAACCCGATCTGGAACTTCGGCCCGTACAACCCGGCACAGGTGTCGGCGGGTGTTCAGCCCGACTGGTACATGGGCTGGACCGACGGTTTGATCCGCCTGTGGCCGGCGTGGGAGTTCTACCTGGGCAACTACACGATCCCGGCGCCGTTCCTGCCGTTCATCCTCGGTCTGCCGCTGCTGACCGGAATCGCGGCGATGTATCCGTGGATCGAGAAGAAGCTCACCAAGGACTACGCGCACCACAACCTGCTGCAGCGTCCCCGCGACGTCCCGGTGCGCACCTCCCTCGGCGCCATGGCCATCTCGTACTTCATGGTGCTGCTGATCTCGGGTGGCAACGACATCATCGCGGACAAGTTCGACATCTCCCTGAACGCGATGACCTGGGCGGGCCGGATCGGCATGATGATCGTGCCGCCGATCGCCTACTTCGTCACCTACCGGCTCTGCATCGGCCTGCAGCGCGCGGACCGCGAGGTGCTGGAGCACGGTGTCGAGACCGGCATCATCAAGCGCCTGCCGCACGGTGAGTTCATCGAGGTCCACCAGCCGCTCGCCGGCGTGGACGACCACGGCCACGCCATCCCGCTGGCCTACCAGGGCGCTTCGGTGCCCAAGAAGATGAACAAGTTCGGTTCGGCGGGTCACCCGGTTCCGGGCAGCCTGCTCAAGCCGGACCCGCCGGAGGAGACCAGGGCTCTGGAGCGGGCGCGCAAGGAGGCGGGCGTGTCGGGCGACGCGCTCACCGCTGAGAACCGGCCGAGCGCCGAGGCCGAGCTCGCCGGAAAGCCGCAGCAGCCCACGGAGTGAGCTGACACGGAAAAGGGCCCCCGCACCACGTGGCGCGGGGGCCCTTTCTGCAAGGAGTGAAAGGCACGTACACACCTTCTGGAGGTACGCAGGTGCCTTTCGCTCTCAGAATCAGGCGTCGTCGAGGCCGATCGCGAAGGCCGCCTCGGAGTCGCGCTTGGAGTACGAGCGGAACGCGATGTGCGTGTCCGTGTTGAGCACGCCGGCGACCTTGCTGATCTTGCCGGGCACCAGCGCGGCGAGATCCTCGTGCTGTGCGACGCGGATCATGGCGATCAGGTCGACGTCGCCGGCGCAGGAGTAGACCTCCGTGACACCCTCGATGTCGGCGATCGACTGCGCGGCCTCGGGGATGCTGTCCGCGGCGACCTGGATCAGCACGATCGCGGTGACCACAGTGGTCCTCCTCATCTTCGGCGACGACGGTTCATGCTAGTGGGCGGCGACCCGGTACTGATCGCGCCCGGCCGATGCCAGGTCGACCCAGCCGCGCCACGCACCGGCTGAACGCACGGGGGACGCCCACGGCTGGTCGCAGTGCACCAGGCGGGTGCCGGGCTGGTCGAGCCAGCGCAGCACCACACCGATTTCCTCGGGTGGCGCGCCCCGTAGCGGCCCCGGCTGCGGCAGGACCGTTTCCGCGGTGGCGACGAGCGCCTCCACCACTGGCATCGGGGGCGTGCCGCGCCGGGCCGTGCCCGCCGATGCGAGCCGCCCGTGGCGCACCACCGCGAACTCCCAGCCGCCGCGCTGGTCCGGGCGAGCGGCGACCAGTTCCGGTAGCGCGGCGAGGCCCGCCAGGCGCTGCCCTCGGTCCAGCGAGCGCACCAGCCCGGCGAGCCGGTCGCGCCACCTCGCCGCCTCCTCGAACCGGTGGGCCTCCGACAGCTCGGTCAACTGCTCGGCCAGCGTCCGCAACGGCGTGGTGGCGCGCCCGGCCACGAGCTCGCGCAGCGCCTCGACGGCCGGGGCGTACTCCAGCGGAGTCTGCCGGCCCGCGCACGGAGCGGCGCACCGGCCGAGCTCGGCCAGCGCGCACGGCGTCGCGCGCGGGTTGCGCGCCGGAATGCGTTGCTTGCACGCCCGCAGCGGGATCGCCTCCAGGATCGCGTCCACCGCCGCGTCGGCGGACTGACGGGTCCGGAAGGGGCCCAGCGCGCCGTCGCGCGGCTCGCGGACGACGGACAGCCTCGGGTAGGCCTCGTCGGTCAGCACCAGCCACCAGGCGTGGGCGGGGTTCTTGGACCGCCGGTTGTACGCCGGGCGGTGTGCGGCGAGCAGCCGCAATTCGCGGACTTCGGCCTCGAGCGAGTGGGCGCACGTGACCGCGTCCACCCTGACGGCCAGTGCGACCATCTCACGCAGCCGTCGGCGGCCTTCCGCGGCCGTGAAGTACTGGCGCACCCGGCGACGAAGATCGGATGCCGTGCCGACGTACAGGACCTCCTCGTTCGGACCGCGGAAGAGGTAGACGCCCGGCTCGTTGGGCAGGTGGGCCGCCAGCTCGCGCTTGCGACGCTGCTGCGGGGTGACCTCGGGCAGGTAGGCGAGCAGCTCCTCGAGCGAGTGCACGCCGAGCGGGCCCACCCGCTCCAGCAGGTTGTGCAGGACCTCCACGGTCGCGCGGGCGTCGTCGAGTGCGCGGTGGGTCGGCATCGTGCTCACGCGGAAGAGCTCCGCGAGCGCGGAGAGGCGACAGCTCGGCGCCTCGTCGCGGCTGAGCACGCGCCGGGCCAGCTTCACGGTGCACAGCACGGCAGGGCGGGGCCATCGGTAACCGTGGCGCTCGCACTCGGCCTTGATGAACCCCGTGTCGAAGCCCGAGTTGTGCGCCACGAGGACGGCACCCGCGGCGAACTCCAGGAAGGCTGGCAACACGGTGGACATGCGCGGGGCGCCGGTGACCATCGCTTGCGTGATTCCGGTCAGCGCCACGATCTGCGGCGGGATCCCGCGTTCCGGGTCGACCAACGTGGCGAACTCGCCGAGCACCACGCCGCCGCGCACCTTCACCGCCCCGATCTCGGTGATCGCATCCTCGCCCGGCCTGCCGCCGGTGGTCTCCAGGTCGAAGACCACGAACGTCGTCTCGCGCAGGGAAGTGCCCAGCTCGTCGAACGACAGTTGGGGATCCGGTGGCCGGTTGGTGCTCATCGGTGCGGACGCTAGCCGGGCCCTCTGACAGTTCCCGAAAGCCCCGTGCTCTGTGGGTGGCCCCTACCGGGCCGTAACCTGTACCGGTGCATGACCCGATGCCGCCTCGCGGGCCGGAGGATCCGGACGCCCAGCCCGCCTCGTCGACGCCGGACGACGCGGTCGGGTCACCCGAGCCCGCCGAGTCCACTGTGGACTGGTCCGCTCTCCCGGAGTCGTTGCGCGCCAGACTGGCCGAACTCGGGGCCGACGCGCTCGGCGAGATGGCCAAGGTCGATGTGCCGCAACACCTCCGCCCCGTCGCGCGATTCGCTCCGGCGAAGCGCGCGAGACTCGGTGGCGCGTCCGTGCTGGCCGGGCTCAAGAACTCGGCGAACTTCCGCGCCGCTGTGGTGGAGTGGTTGCGCAAGAACAGGCCGTCCGCGCTGGAGCTCACCGCACCGGACCCGGTCGCCGCGGCGGCCGCGGCCGTCCTGCTCGGCGACGACGTCATCACGCACTACGTCGAACTCCTCGCACGCCGCGCGGGTGACGCCGCGCTGCGCTATGAACGCGATGCCGCAGTGCTGCGGGCCGAGCGGATGGAGGCCGAGCTCGAGCGCCTGCGCTCCGAGCGCGCGGAGAGCACCGGAGTGGCCGACCGGGTCCGCGAGGAGGCCGAGGTCGAGCTGGAGCGTCTGCGCAAGCGTCTGCGGGAGCAGGGCGTGAAGCTCCGCGCGGCCAAGGATCGCGCGGCCTCCGCCGCGGCGGAGGTCGAACAGGCACGCGGGGAAGCGCTGGCCGAGATCAAGCGGCTGGCCGCCGAGCGCGACCGCGAGCGGGAACGTGCCGAGGCCGAGCGGGTCAAGGCACAACGGGCCGAGGCGGACGCCGAGGTCGCCCGCCAGTCCGCGCGAGAGGCCAGGCAGGCCGACGAGGTCCGGTTGGCGCTGCTGGTCGACACGCTCGACGGTGCCGTGACCGGCCTGCGCAGGGAACTGGCGCTCGGCGGGACGGGACCGCGTCCTGCGGACATGGTGCGCGGAGCGAGCGCCGCGCAGAGCGCGGTCGGCCGCGTGGAGGACCCCGCGGCGTTGGACCGCCTTCTGGCGCTCCCCGCCGTGCACCTCGTCGTCGACGGCTACAACGTCACCAAGACCGGCTATCCCGAGCTGCCGCTGTCCGACCAGCGCGACCGCCTCGTGCACCAGCTCGCCGTGCTGGCGGCTCGCACCGGGGCCGAGGTGACGCTCGTGTTCGACGGCGCCGGGGTGGTCGCCGTGCCCGCCGCGTCGCCGCGCGGAGTGCGGGTGCTGTTCAGCGATCCCGGCGTGCTCGCGGACGACGTGATCCGTGCACTGGTGACCGCGGAACCGGAGGGGCGCCCTGTGGTCGTCGTCACCTCGGACCGCGCTGTGGCGGACTCGGTGCGTCGGCGAGGGGCCCACCCCGTGCCGTCGGTGGTGCTTCTGGCCCGGTTGGGTCGAGTGTGAGCCTCGTGGGACGCAAATAATTTTTCACATCACTTGCCGTGACAATGCGAGGTCACAGCTACTCCTAACGTGTTCTGAGACCCCTTTGCACAGTTTTCGAGGATGCGCGCGGTGGACGTCGGGCCTCACTTTTCGTAACCTGTCCGAGATCTCGCGGCGGGCCGTCGTCCAACGTGGACGGCGACGCGGGATCACCGCCGAATCGGCCTTGTCGGGGGGCCGAACCGGGCAAGCCAGTGCTGTTGCGGTGAGAGCGGACGGGCGCGCCTCGCGTCGCTTTGTCCCAGGGCGTCTGCACGCCCCCACCTGCCGACTGCACCGGTGGCGGTCCACACGAAGGAGACATGCGCCACTGTGGCGTCGCAACGACTCAAGCGCGGCATGCGTGGGGCGCTCGCAGCCACTGCGGTTGCCGCCGCGGCAGTGAGCCTCACGCCGGCAACTGCGAGCGCTGACCCGGCTCCGGCCAACGCATCCGATGCGCTGAAGAAGTACAAGGACCTCAGCGATCAGGCGGAGAAGCTCAACGACGAACTCCTGAAGGCTGAGGAAGACCTCAAGGCCAAGCAGTCCGAGCTCGACCAGGCCAACGTGGACCTCACGCAGGCCACCCAGGTCGAGGACCAGGCCAAAAAGGACGAAGAGCAGTTCCGCACCCAGGTCGACCAGCTCACCGAGGCATCCTTCCAGGGCGCCCGTTTCAACCAGCTCTCCGCGTTGCTGGTGAGCAACTCGCAGCAGGACTTCCTCAACCGGATGTCCGCGTTGGGTGTGCTCGCCTCGGACAACAACGAGGCCCTCGACAAGCTCTCCGGCGCGGTGGCCAAGGCCGACGACGCGCGCAAGAAGGCGGCCGACGCCCAAGGGCGCGCCAAGACGGCCACCGACGACGCCGCCAAGCTCTCCGGGGAGAAGAAGCAGCGCAAGAGCGATCTGGACACTCAGATCAAGCAGGCGAGGGCCCAGTACAACCAGCTCTCCGCGAGCGATCTCGGCATCCTCTCCGACCGCGGCAACATGTCCAACTTCGCGGTCCCTGCCGGCGCAGCCGGTCAGGCCTTGCAGTTCGCGCTCAGCCAGCGCGGCAAGATGTACGCCTGGGGCGCCACCGGGCCGAGCACGTACGACTGCTCGGGTCTCACCATGAAGTCCTACGCCTCCGCGGGTGTCTCCATCCCGCGCACCAGTGAGGGGCAGGCAGGGGCGGGCCGTCCGGTCTCCCGCGCTGACGTCCGGGCGGGCGATCTGATCATCTACAACGGTGGCAGTCACGTCGGCATGGCAGTGGACGGCAGCAATGTCGTGCACGCCTCCACCGAAGGGCAGCCGGTGAAGGTCGCCTCCCTCGATGCCCCTGGTTCGATCTACGCCATTCGACGGATCGCAGGCTGATCATCCGTTGGGAACGGGACCGCACGCACGCGTGCGGTCCCGTTCCCAACACTCGCATACGATTGCCGCTGTGACCGGGGGCGCCCGATACCGGGTCCTGCTGGCCCTGATCGTGGCCGCGACGTTCCTCACCGGACTGGCCGAAGCGGTGCTGCCGGTGGGGTCACCCACGACCTCGTCCACGGCGGTCGCCACGGTGGCGAAGGCCGGACGGGCCGCCGTCGAGGACTTGCTCGCGCGACGCGGGAAGGCAGTGCTGAGCCGCGACGAGGCGGGGTTCCTCGCCACCGTCGACCCGGCCGCGGACCAGGCGTTCCGCGACGCGCAGCGCGCGCTGTTCCACAACCTCGCCGCGATTCCGTTGCGCGAGTGGAGCTACCGCGTCGATCTCCGGTCCGCGCTCGACGTCGGAGCGATCTTTCCCGCCGACGAGCTGTGGGCGCCCGGCGTGCGGTTGAGCTACGCGCTCGACGGCACCGATCCCCGCCCCACGGACCGGCCCATGGCCTATCTGTTCGCGCGGCACGGGGACCGGTGGTACCTCGCCTCGGACACCGCGCTGGAACCGATGGGCAAGCGGACCTGGCGCGGCCCCTGGGACTTCGGGCCGTGTCGCGTGCTGTCCAGTTCGGCGGGCCTGGTGCTCAGCCATCCGGGCGGCGAGGCGCTCGCCGCCAGGGTGCTGGCCGAACTCGACAGCGCGGTCGGTGCGGTGACCTCTGCGTGGGGGACCGGTTGGGCGCAGCGCGTCGCCGTGTGGATCCCTTCGGACGAACGGGAGATGGAGGCGCTCGTGGGGCCCGCGTTCGCGGTCGGTTCGGTCGCGGGCG
This sequence comes from Pseudonocardiaceae bacterium, assembly GCA_036008865.1. Classification (GTDB taxonomy): domain Bacteria; phylum Actinomycetota; class Actinomycetes; order Mycobacteriales; family Pseudonocardiaceae; genus DASYMV01. The sequence continues at coordinate 7,799 of DASYMV010000187.1, forward strand.
TCGCCATCGCCGACGAGGTCGATCGGGACAACCACACCGCCGGAGGGCAGCGTGTCGTGCTCAACCCGCAGATCGCGGCCTCGTTGCCGCCGCTGTCGTTGCGCATCGTCCTGCGCCACGAGATCACACACGTGGGGGCGCGTGCCGCCACCGTGGACGGCGCGCCGATGTGGCTGCTGGAGGGTTTCGCCGACTACGTCGGCTACCGGGGCAACTACGAGCGGATCGATCGCGCCGCGCCGGCACTCGCGGCGCAGGTGCGCGCGGGCAATCCCGTGGTCTTACCGGACGACGGCGATTTCCACGCAGGTGGCTCCAGGATGGACCTCGCCTACCAGCAGGCGTGGACGATGAACGTCTACCTCGCGCAACGCTTCGGCGAGAACCGCCTCGTCGAGATGTACCGCGCGCTGGCCGGGGGTGGACGGCTCGGTGAGTCCGAAGTGGACGCCGTGCTGCGTCAGGTGCTCGGTGCGGGCAAGGCGGAACTGGTCAGCGGCTGGCAGGACTTCCTGCGGACGAGCGTGGTCGGGTAGGTACGGTGGCCGCGTGCGCCGAACCCTGCTGGTGACCAACGACTTCCCACCGCGGCCGGGCGGGATCCAGTCCTACCTGCACGCGCTGGCGACCCGGCTGCCCGCCGACGATCTGGTGGTCTACGCGCCATCGTGGGTCGCCTCTTCGGGCTCGCACCCGGAGTTCGACGCGCAGCAGCCCTTCGAGGTCGTGCGGCATCCGGGGACGCTCATGCTGCCCACGCCGGACGTGTTGCGACGCGCCTCGGAGATCATGCGTGCACGGGACTGCGAAGCCGTCTGGTTCGGCGCCGCCGCCCCGCTCGCTCTGCTGACCCCGTCGCTGCGCAAGGCCGGTGCGCAACGAGTGGTGGCGTGCACGCACGGCCACGAGGTCGGCTGGTCCATGCTTCCGGGCGCGCGAGGAGCGTTGCGCCGGATCGGGTCCACTGTGGACGTCGTGACGTTCGTCAGCCGGTACACCCGATCGCGGTTCTCGTCGGCTTTCGGCCCGATGGCGGCGTTGGAGCACCTGCCGTCCGGTGTGGACAGCCAGATGTTCCGGCCGGACACCGCAGCGCGGGAGGAGATCCGGCGGCGGCACGGACTCGGCGACCGTCCCGTGGTGGTGTGCGTGTCCCGGCTCGTGCCGCGCAAGGGGCAGGACGTGCTCATCAGGGCGTTGCCCACGATCCGCGCACAGGTCCCCGACGCCGCGTTGCTGATCGTCGGCGGCGGCCCTCACCGGCGTGCGCTGGAGTCGCTCGCCGAATCCGAGGGCGTCGCCGACCACGTCGTGATCACGGGGTCGGTGCCGTGGGCGGAGCTCCCGGCGCACTACAACGCCGGTGACGTGTTCGCGATGCCGTGCCGCACGAGGGGACGGGGGCTCGACGTCGAAGGGCTCGGCATCGTCTACCTCGAAGCATCCGCCACCGGGCTGCCGGTGGTCGCCGGTCGCTCCGGAGGGGCCCCGGAGACGGTGCGGGACGGAGTGACCGGCAACGTCGTCGACGGACGCTCCGCGGAGGAGGTCGCGGAGGCGGTCGGTGCGCTACTGGCCGACCCGTCGCAGGCGGCGAAGATGGGACAGGCCGGCCGGGAGTGGGTGTCGCGCGCCTGGCGATGGGAGGACCTCGCCGGGCGGCTCGCGACATTGGTCGACGGCTGACCTACTCCGCGGTGGCGAGGCCCTCGCGGATGTCATCGCTCATCGCCAGGTATCCGCGCAGTGCCTCGATCAGGCACGCGGCCCTGGCGGATCCGATGCGGGCCGCGTGCCTGATCGCCGCCGTCAGGTTGCTCCACTCGGCGTCGAGCCAACCCAGGGCCTCGACGCGGCGTCCGGTGTCCCGCAGTGCGAGCGCGGTGGCGCACCGTTGCGCCGAAGAGGTGTAGAACTCCAGCAACCGGTCGCGAGCGGCCTCCTGCTCCTCGTCGCTGTCGCACGCCGCTCGGCGCTGCACGGCGAAGGCCACCAGTCGGTCGTGGAACCGGTAGCGCCCTGGGACTGGCTCCAGCAGGAGCTTCGAGGCGGCGAGTTCGGCAAGCGTTCGGTTGGCGACGTCGACGTCGACAGCCGCGGTCCGAGCGGCCGCGTGCACCGTGAAGTCAGGGCCCGGCACCACGCTCAGCAGCCTGAAGACGCGTTGCGCGTCCGGTCCGACGGTCGAGTACGCCAGATCGAACGGGTCCTCGCTCGCTCGCAGGTCTCCGACGTGGTCCGTCACCGTGCGATCCGGTCGTCGCGCCGCGATCGCCCCGGCCACGTGCAACGTGAGCGGCAGGTGCTCGCAGAGCTCCGCCAGTTCAGCGACGGCCGCGGCCTCCTCGACCGCGACCGGCGGTTCGATCACCCGCGTCAGGAGCTCCTCGGACTCTCCGGCGGTGAGCGGGTCCAGCCGGATGTGACGTGCGCCGTTCACCGCGATCAGCCCGCGCAGATCCTCACGGCTGGTCACCACCACCGGACAGCTCGGCGCACCGGGCAGCAGCGGTCGCACCTGGTTCGGCGCGGAGGCGTCGTCCAGGACGACGAGCATGCGGCGGCCAGCCAGCAGCGAGCGGAACATCGAAGCCCGTTCGTCGGCATCGGGCGGAATCTGCTCTGGCGGGACGCCAAGCGCACGCAGGAACTTCGACAGCACTTCGGCAGGTGAGGCGGGCGGTCCGAGCCCGCAGCCGCGCAGATCGGCGTAGAGCCGGCCGTCCGGGAACCGCGCGCGCAGCAGGTGCGCGACGTGCACCGCCAGCGCCGTCTTGCCGACGCCCGGCCGTCCGGACACCGTCACGATCGGGACCGCGGTGCTCGGCTCCACAGGTGCGATCAACTCGACGAGGCGATCGGTCGCCGCGATCCGGCCGGTGAAGGCGAGGACGTCCACGGGCAGCTGCGCCGGTCCGGCGGGCGGCTGCTCGGCCACGACCGCGGGCCGCCGTGGCGCGGCCAGGCGCGGGTCACCCAGCAGGATCGCCCGGTGCAGCTCGCGCAGCTCATCGCTGGGGCCCACTCCCAGTTGCTCGTCCAACACCTTGCCGACCTCGTGGAACGCCTCGAGCGCATCACCCTGACGGCTGCTGCGGTACAGCGCGATCATGAGCTGGCCCCACAGCCTCTCCCGCAGAGGGTGCTCGCCGGTGAGTCCGCGCAGCGCGGGGACCAACGTGGCGTGGTTGCCCAGCCGCAGCTCGATCTCCGCCCGGTCCTCGAGGACCCGCAGGTACTGCTCGGTGAACCGTGGCACTTCGACCTGGTGCAGCAACTCGGACGGCACGTCGACCAGGGCCGGACCTCGCCACGTGGAGATCGCGTCGGCGAACCGGACGGCGGCCGTCGTCAGGTCGTCCCTCGCCGCCGCGAGCCTCGCCGCCGCGGCGGTCGCGGTGAACCGGTGGACGTCGATCTGAGCTACTGGCACGCGGATCTGGTACCCCTCGGGCACGGTCCGGATCAGCGACGGGTCACCGAGCGCTTGGCGCAGCCGCATGACGTAGGTCTGCAGCGTCCCCCTTGTGCGGGCGGGCGGGAAGTCACCCCACAACCGCTGGACCAGCTCGTCGACTGTGACCGGGCGGTTGGCGCGCAGCACCAGCGACGCCAGCAGCGCCCGGTGCTTGCCCGCTCGTACCGGAACCGTCCGCCCGCCGACGCACACCTCCAGCGGACCGAGCAATCGGAACTCCGGAGCCGGACCCATCCACACCCCCTCGATCTGGCGGACACCGCTCGGACGTCCGGCATCGGCAGACCTCGCACGGACTGTCATCGAGTGTCATCGCCACGTCAGCGATACGACAGCGGGTTCGGGCAGTCTGACACCCGTCCCGGTGGGGGGACCGGGACCTCGTTTCTCGGGTCCGTGCGCCGCTGCAGCACGGACACGCGAACACTGGGGGTCGGATGGCCCGTGTCGAGCACTCGGCACG
>DASYMV010000188.1:0-2217 GCA_036008865.1 Pseudonocardiaceae bacterium
GGGGCGCGCTGCGTACAGGCATAGTTGGGTTCGAACAGGCAACGAAAGGTGCGGACATGCGTCACTCCACGGTCGATCTGCTCGCGCAGGCGTCGCCCGCCGCCGTTGACGTGTTCACGCAGGTGCTCACCCGCGGGCCGATCTCACGCATCGACGTCGCACGCCTCACCGGCCTGTCGCAGGCCGCGGTCACCAAGGCGATTGCGCCGCTGCTGGCCGCCGGCGTCGTCGGCGACGCTCACTACGCCGGGGACTCGAGCCGCACGAGTGCCGGCCGTCCCGCCTATCCGCTACGCGTGCTCCCGGATGCACTGGTCACGCTAGGCATCAAGGTCAACGCCACCGACATCATCAGCGTCGCCACCGACTTCACCGCGAACATCCTCGCGACCGTCGAACTGTCCTTGCCAGACACTCACTATGAGACCGTGGTCGGCGGAATCGTCGATGCCGTCGGCCGCCTGACCGAGCAACTGGGCCCGCGCGCCGCGGCCATCGGCGGCGTCGGGGTCTCTGTGTCCGGCGACGTCGACACCGCCAACGGCGTGGTGCGCGAGTCCGGCCTGCTCGGCTGGACCGACCAGCCGCTCGGCGCCACCCTGCGGGAGCGCCTCGGCTTCGACGTGCTGATCGAGAACGACGTGCGAGCCCTGACCATCGCCGAGCACTGGTTCGGGATGGGCGTCGGCACCGCATCCTTCGCCATCGTCACCATCGGCAGCGGCATCGGCTGCGGCCTGCACGTCAATGGCGAAGTCGTCGACGGCGCCTACGGTGTCGCTGGTGAGATCGGGCATCTCCCACTCACCTCCCCCGAACACATCTGCACCTGCGGACGTCGCGGATGCGTGGAGGCGGTGGCCGCATCCGGTGCCATCGTCGCCGCGATCGAGGCCGCCACCGCACGCAGCCTGACGTTCCAGGACGCGGTCGATCTCGCCCACGCCGGGGACCCTGCAGCCGTGCAGGTGTTCGACCGCGCGGGTTCGGTGATCGGCCTGGCCATCGCCACGATGGTGAACCTCGCCGGTCCGGAGCTCGTGGTGATCTCGGGCGAGGCCGTCGTCGACTACGACCTGTACGACCGGCGCCTGCGCGAGGCCTTCACCGAACACGCCTTCGGCGCCGCCGTCAACTGCCGCATCGTGACCCGGCCGAACACCTTCGTCGACTGGGCCCAAGGCGCGGCGGCGGCGGCTGTGCGCGCGATCGTCACCCAGACGTACCCCTCGACGCGGCTCGCCGCCTGAGCGGTGTGGCCGACGCTTCCGGTTGATCAATCTGAGCTGGTGCGAGGGTTCCGGATTCCGATGGGACCCGATGCCCGCATGCAACGATGGCTACATGTCTGAGCGTTCACGTCCTTTCTCGGCGCGCCGCACCGCATTCGCGTTGGTGCTCGCAGCTAGCGGAACTCTAGGGCTTTACGGATGCGCAATGACACCGATTGCATCTGCCCAGTCGTCACACTCGCCAGGAGACCATGCGCCGGTTCAGCTGGGCGGGGAGATCGGAACAGCACTGTTCCAATCGTCAGAGCACTCTGTGACCGGCACGGTGAGTCTGTCGTCTGACGGCACCTATGTCTTCGGCGAGCTTCACAACTTCCACTCCTCGGCACTGCCTCAGGCGACATTTGTTCTCAGCCCCTGGGATACGACCAGCGCTTGCCCCGCTGACGAGAATGCGCCGAGTTCGAAACCGTTGAGCGCGCTGACGCAGCCCGACAGGTTCACCTTGGCCAGAGAGGCGGACCCCGGATACTTCACGTCAGTGATACTCGCGATTCCGGCAGCCGGGTCGACCCCGGGGCAACAGTCGAAGTGCTCTCGGACACCCATAGCCATTGCACCGATTCATTGGACCTTTCCCAGCACTCGACCGTACTTGCACGCTGACGACCACGGTCCGCGGAACGGAGCCACAGGAGCTTCGCAGGAGCAAGGCGGCCAACCGATCTCATACAAGGTCGTCCAAGGAGACGACTACACCTCAATCGCCCGCCGCTTCGGAATCACCGTCGATGACGTTCATTACCTCAATCCGCTCGACACGCTGCCTCTGTGGCCTGGGCAAGCTCTCAACTTGAGCGTGAAGCTGCGCGGGGCCGCGTCCGCGCCAGCCCACGAATAGCGGACTCGGGGAACGTGACCGTCTGCACATGGCTCTGATCCACCTGACGCGCTGAGTTGCGGCGAATCGATGTTCACGCGCGCC
>DASYMV010000189.1:0-6215 GCA_036008865.1 Pseudonocardiaceae bacterium
GGTGGGATTTGAACCCACGGAGGGTTGCCCCTCACACGCTTTCGAGGTCTGCGACCCGCAGTTCAGCCGTGATCACCCGGCATGTTTGGGCTGGTCAGTGCCCAGTGGCGATCACACGCACCGCGATGGCTGCCAGGTACCAGCACATCACCGCAGCGATCCGGCGGGACGTCGCTCAGCGGGTCGGAGGACTGCTGTGGAAGCCCACGGAGCCGGACGGCGATGACGGTGCAGAGGGGGTCTCCGTACCCGCCTAGACAGCGCAACTGAGACCAAAACTGAGACCAAACGACAGAGCCCCGCTCACCTGTGACGGTGAGCGGGGCTCTGATCTGCGGTGGCGGTGGGATTTGAACCCACGGAGGGTTGCCCCTCACACGCTTTCGAGGCGTGCACCTTCGGCCGCTCGGACACGCCACCGCCGAGAACAATACAAGACCGCCACCGGCTCCCGAAGGCAGGGTCTCACCGCCACTCGCGCATCGCGTCGGCGAGTGTTCCGCGTGCTCGCGAGAGCCTGCCGCGCACCGACTCCTCGGTGGCGCCGACCACCTCCGCGATCTCCGCGTAGGACAGGCCGTCGACCTCGGCGAGCAGCCACACCGTCCGTTGCGGAGGCGTCAGCAGGCGCAGCGCCCGGTACAGCGCATCGACACCCGCATCGGCCTCGGCCACGCGCTGCGGATCGTTCGAGCCGTTCGGCGTGGCAGCGCCCACGGGCGCGACACCCGAATCGGGCAGTTCGCCAGTCGGACACGTCCGACGCCCCTTGCGCCTGCGCAGCGCGCCGAGGCACTCGCGGTGGGCGATGCGGAAGATCCACGTGCGCACGGCGGCAGGGTCGTTCAACTCGGACATGCGACGCCACGCGGTGACGAACACGCGGTTCGAGTAGCGGCGGAGCAGGAGTTCGAAGGCGATCGGATCGCCCATGACGGCCTTGGTGACCAAGGCGGCGTCCTCGATGTCGGCGTCGTGCACCGGCGACTCCTGGACACACCTGACGCCGACAGCCGCCGTGGAGGCGGGTCGTGCCGTCTGCCGGACACGTCTCCCCACGCGAGGCCTACTTCGAGACGTGGTCGTCGGACACGCCCATGTCGCGATCCCTCCTCGTCGGCGAGCTGCACGTCAACGTGAAAGGAATGCCCGTCGGACACCTCTCGCATGTCGCGGGCGGTGTCACACGTTCCGGTGGTCGGCGAAGAACTCCTCCAGCAGGTCTGCGCACTCCTGCTCGAGAACGCCGCCCACGACCTCAGGACGGTGGTTGAGCCTGCGATCCCGGACGACGTCCCACAGCGAGCCGACCGCGCCGGTCTTGGGCTCCCACGCGCCGAACACCACGCGTGACACCCTGGCCAGCACCAGCGCACCCGCGCACATCGTGCACGGTTCGACGGTCACCGCGAGCGTGCACCCGTCGAGGCGCCACCCGTCGCCGTGCGCGGCGGCCGCGGCCCTGATCGCGAGCATCTCGGCGTGCGCGGTGGGATCTCCGAGCGCTTCCCTGGCGTTGCAGGCGCTGGCGAGCTCGGTGCCGTCGGGGCCGAACACCACGGCGCCGATCGGCACGTCACCTGAGCCGGACGCACGGCGAGCCGCGTGGATGGCTGCCCGGACCAGCTCTTCGTCGGTCACGCCTGGATCGTGTCGAGGAGCTTGGTGAACTCGTCACCGAAGCCGCACCGCTGGGCGATCATCTGCAGCTGCTCGTCGGGGTACAGATCGACCTCGTCGACGATCACCTGCAGTTCGTGCTGCGGCATGCCGAGGTCGACGAGGACCGCGAGGTCGCCCTCCGGCCACAGCTCGTCGTCCTCCTCGTCCGGCGGATCCACCCGCAACAGGTCCAGCACGTCAGCCGCGATGTCGTAGTCGAGAGCGGCAGCTGCGTCGGACAGCAGCAGGGACACCCCGCCCGGAACGGGACGGAGGATGATGAAGAACTCGTCGTCGACGGCCAACAGGCCGAAGACCGCGCCGGTGGAACGCATACGCCGCAGCTCGGTGATCGCCGCGTCCAGCTCGGACAGCGCGGAGCTGTCCATCCTGCTGCACCGCCAACGGCCGTCCTCCCGGACCACCGCGACAGCGAAGCCGCTGACCGGCTCCTGCTCTGCCATGGTCATACCGTAGGGGTCCGGCGTCCCTCCCGGTAGCACGGGGTTCGGCGTGAGCGGCCAGTCCTCGCCGGTGCCACTATCGAGAGATGAGTACAACGGTGCCAAAACTCCAGACGACCACACTCGAGCCCCGATTCGTGGGCCTCATGGAGGAGGCGAGGTCGCTGCAGCCGCGCACCGTGGCGCTCCGACGGCAGATCCACCGCAACCCCGAACAGGGCCTCCACCTGCCCGCCACCCAAGCCGCCGTCCTGCGCGCGCTCGAAGGATTGCCGCTCGAGGTCACCACCGGCAAGTCCGTCAGCTCGGTGGTCGCCGTGCTCAGAGGCGAACAACGGGGTCCGACGGTCCTGCTGCGCGGCGACATGGACGCGCTGCCGCTGACCGAGAACACCGGTCTGTCCTACGCGTCCGAAGTGGACGGTTCGATGCACGCGTGCGGCCACGACACGCACGTCGCGATGCTGGCTTCGAGCGCGAGGCTGCTGTGCAGCAGGCGCGACGCGCTCGCGGGCCAGGTGGTCTTCATGTTCCAGCCCGGTGAGGAAGGCCATCACGGCGCCCGTCACATGCTCGACGAAGGGTTGCTGGACGCCGCGGGGCCGAGGGTGGAGAAGGCGTTCGCCCTGCACATCACCTCGACCTTGCGCTCCGGCGTGGTGCAGTGCCGCCCTGGTCCGCTGATGGCGTCCGCCGACATGTTCCACGTGACGGTGACCGGACGCGGGGGACACGGCGGCATGCCGCACGACGCCCTGGACCCGGTCCCCGCGGCGGCGGCGATGGTCGGCGCGCTGCAGACGATGGTGGCCAGGCGGGTCAGCGTGCACCAACCGGCCGTGGTGACCATCGGCCGGATCACCACCGGCACGACGACGAACATCATCCCGGAGACCGCGGTGCTGGAGGGGACGATCCGGACGCTGTCCGAGGCGACGAGGTCGTTCGTGCACGAGCAGATCGAACAGGTCTGCCGGCACGTCGCGGCGGCGTACGGTTGCACGGCGGCGGTCGAGATCGTGCCCGGTTACCCGGTGACGGTGAACGACTCGGAGATCGGTTCGCACGTCGTCGACCTGGCCGCGGCGACGATGGGCCAGCGGTGGGCCGAGCCGATGGTGGACCCGTTGATGGGTGCGGAGGACTTCTCCTACGTGCTGCAGCGCGTGCCGGGAGCGCTCGCCTTCCTCGGCGCGTGCCCGCGCGGGGTGGACCTGGCCGAGGCCGCCCCGAACCACTCCAACCGGGTGCTGTTCGACGAGGCGGCGATGGAACACGGCGTTGTTCTCCACGCAGCGTTCGCGCTGGACGCCCTTCGCTGACGCCGCGTGATCGCGGCACGCGTGCGTGCTGTGCCGCAGCAGGACACGCACGGCACACGTGTGCTGCGACAGGCGTGGAGCGGGCAGGATGTCGGAGTGCGTGACGTGTGTGTGCTCGGACTGGGACTGATCGGCGGCTCCGTGCTGCGCGCGGCGAGAGCGGCGGGCCGGACGGCGTGGGGGGCGACCTCCTCGGCGGAGGACGTCCGTGCGGCCACCGCGGAGGGCTTCGACGTCGAGCCCTCGGTGGACGAGGCGCTGCGCAGAGCGGTCGAGAGCGACGCGCTGGTGGTGATCGCGGTGCCGCTGCCCGCGGTGGACGAAGTGCTGCGCCGGGTCGCGGCCGTCGCGCCCGGCTGTCGCCTCACGGACGTGGTCAGCCTGAAGGGGCCGGTCGCCGACGCGGTGCGGCGACTCGCGCCGGACGCCCGTTATGTCGGTGGGCACCCGATGGCGGGGACGTCGTCGTCCGGGTGGTCTTCCAGCGACGCCACGATGTTCGACGGCGCGGCCTGGGTCGTGACCACCGACCGCGCCGACGACGTGCTGACCGACGTGATCGCCCTGGCGCTCGAGTCCGGTGCGCACGTCGTGCCGACGACCGCGGCGGAGCACGACAGTGCGGTGGCACGGATCTCGCACCTGCCGCACGTGCTCGCAGCCGTTCTGGCGTCGGTGGGCGCGGACGGCGGGCCGCTGGCGCTTGCGCTGTCCGCGGGCTCGTTCGGCGACGGCACGCGCGTCGCCGGAAGCCGCCCCGAACTGGTGCGGGCGATGTGCGAGGGGAACCGCGCCGCATTGCTGCACGCGGTCGACGACGCGCTCGGGCGGCTCGGCGCGGCCAGGGGTTCGCTGGCGTCGACCGGTGGTCTGGCCAAGACGATCGAGGCCGGGTACGAGGGCCGGGAGGCGTTGATCGCGCAGCGGGAGACTCGACGCACCGAGGTGACGATCGACCTGGACTCCTCCAGCGCGCTCGACGCACTGGACGCTCTCGGCTCGCGAGGCGGCCGGATCATCGCGCTCAACGGCAGGACCGCGCTCGCCGAGACCTCGTAGGCTCGACTGGTGGACCGACGTCGAGTGATTGCCGCAGTCGCCGGACTGGTCGTCCTCGGTGGCGCGATCGCGCTGCTGCGCAACGGAACGCCGCCGCAACCCCCGGAGTCCGTCCACGTCGAGCAGTTCGTCGACCAGCGGGTCGACTACCGCGCCGACGACCGGCAACCGTCCCCGCCCGCGGCGGTCACGCTGACCTCCCTGCACCCGACGAGCCTGCGCGTGAGCTGGACGGGCAACGCGGAGGGCTACGAAGTGCGCTGGGGTGGCCGCGTGCGCTACGTGCACGCCACGCAGACCGAGTTGACCGGCCTCGACCCCGGTGCCCGCACCTCGATGGAGATCCGCGCGGTCACCGCACTCGGCCGCCGCTCTGCCCCGGCCCACGCCGAGGGCGTGCCGAGGGAGGTCTACGACGAGCACTGGGCGGCCGATCTGAGTCTGCCGCTGGACCGGTTCGACGGTCCCGAGTCGCTGGACCCCCGCAGGTGGCGAATCCACGACCGGGGTAACGCCGACTGCCTCGGCCTTCGCGCGCTGGGCACCGAGAGGCGCCTGGAGATCAACTGCGAGTCGCTCGACATGCAGTCGAACGTCCCGCTGCGGCTGGGCGCGCCCACGCAGGACGGCGCAGTGGGCCGGGCCCTCCTCGTCACCGACGGGCCGACCGGCTCGCAGCCGGGCGGCTCGCTCGCGATCGTGCTGCTGCCGGACCCCTTCCAGGATCTCCCGATGCTGCAACCACACGTGTCCGGGCCGGGTGCGTGGGACCTGCCGCCAGGTGCCGTGGCGCTGCGCATCGGGCAACAGGGAGCGCACATCGACGTCGGCCCCGGTGTGCCGACGACATCGCACGCCGTGCCGCCGATCAACACGTCCGTGACGCCGACGCCGGGCGTCCGCCACCGCTGGGAGCTTCGGGTCCTGCCGGACGCCGTCCTCGGCGTGCGCGACGGCGAGGTGGTGACCGCGTCCGCGGTCGCGATGCCGTGGACGCTCGCCAGGCCGAGGCTCGTGTTCAGCGGTGTCGCGCAGACGCTCGTCGACACGTTCGCCACCGGACGCGTGCCGAACAGCCCGGAACCGGCTTCGATCGTGGAACTCGGTCCTTCCACCGGCGGCTCCGCGGGCGCCGTGGCCGACCAACTGCTCGAAGGCGCCGTCTCCGTCAGGGTGGTCGCTTCGGTGGTCGGCACTGCCGGTGGCCCGATCACCGTCGGGTTCGGCTCCCGGTCCGCACCGGCACGCCTGATGTACCCGGACCGCCCGGTCGACCAGTTCTCGTCGAACGTGATCTACGCCGACTTCGCCTTGCCGGACGCGAACCCCGGACACGTGCACCAGGTCCTGCTGAAATCCGATTCGGACATCAGCGCGTACGCGGCGCACGTCGTGGTCACCGAGGGGCCGGCCTCACCCCGGCGACCGCTGCCCAGGACCGTCGAACGAGGCCAGCCGGAGCCGCGCGTGGCACAGCCGGCTCTGACGGTGACCGACGAACCGGGCCACCGCGCGCACGTCGTCCTGGAGCTGAACCCGGACGCCCGGTCGATCGCGGGCGTGGCGGGGATCGAGTTCGACCTCGACGGTGAGCGGATCCTGACGCTGCCGACCGCGCTGGACGGACCGGCGGTCGGCGGGCACCACGAGTTCCGGTTCGACACCAGCGGCCTGCGGTCGGGCTCTCATCGGCTGTCGGTTCGCGTTC
>DASYMV010000190.1:0-1516 GCA_036008865.1 Pseudonocardiaceae bacterium
CCAGTTGGCTGTTCTCTCCTGCGCTCATCCTGGTTGGCGGGTCTGCTCTCATCCCCGTGTACACGGCGAGGTATCTGTCCTTTTGCGCGCCAGCCGCAGCATTGCTCATGGCTGTGGGCCTTGAGCATGTTGCGCGGCACCGCACGCGTGCCGTCGCCGCCGGACTGCTGATCGTGATCGGGTGCGCAGCGCCGGTATGGCTGTCCCAACGTGACCTCCACGCTAAGAACCACAGCGATTTGACCGACACCAGTGCAATCATCGCTTCGCATGCTTCACCCGGAGACGCCGTGGTGTTCGATGAGAACGTGCGTCCATCCCGACGACCGCGCCTGGCACTTCACGTGTACCCGCAAGCATTCGCCGGGCTCCGGGACATCACGCTGGATCTTCCTTACACGAACGGGACGAGCTGGCACGATACCGCGTTGCCGATCCCTGATGCCGTCGCTGCAGGGCGCTTCAGAGGTGTGAATCGTGTTTGGTACATCGACTACTCCATCGCGGGAGAGCAGAACGTGAACGACCGCGCCGCATTCGCCGCACTTGGCTACACGCCCGTTCACGAGTTCACTACGGTCCGCAGCGTCGTCACTGAATACGAATTCAACTCAGCGCAGCGAGCCGGCGCACACGGCTGATGCCGGGCAGTCGGTGCCACCCGGCACCACGCCGTTCACCGTGCAGAGCTAACCGGCACTGGCGGGGTAACGGCGTTGCGGGAGCGAACCGTGAGGACGACCACGAGGACCAGAATGACGGTGAGGAAGAGGGCACTGGTGCCGGTGGTTCCGAGCCCCAGCCCTCCGTCGGCAGTGGGTTGGGAGAGAAGGTCACCAAGGGATGCCCCGAGTGGTCGGGTCAGGACGTATGCCGTCCAGAAGGCCGCGACCGAATTGACGTGGAATGCGCGGTAGGCGACGGCGACGATAGCGATCGCAACGCCGAAGACGAGCAGCGAGACTAGGTAGCCGAGATTCAGGCCTTCGGCCACCAGGTCTCCTGCAGCCGTACCCAGCGCGAAGGTGAACAGAACGGCAAGCCAGTAAAACGCTTCTCGCCGAGTGGAAACGATCGAGTGGATGGACAGTGTCCGCTCCGACCGATACCAGAGAACGAAGGTGGCGCCGAGTGCGACAGCGAACACAACGGTCGTGAGCCACAACGGTACCCCGAGTCTGTCCGTGAGATTGTCGGTGATGAGAGTCCCGACAATGCTGATCAGGACCACGGCGAGCCAGTAGACGGCGGGGACGTACCGGCGCAGCCTGAATTGGTAGGCGAGGGCGCCGACCAGGGCAACGGACATGATGATCGACGTGACGGTGAGGCCGAGATTCAGGTCGACGTTGAGGTAATCGGCGGCGGTCTCGCCCACGGTCGTCGCGAGGACCTTGATCACCCAAAAAATCAGAGTGACCTCCGGCACCTTGTTCAGCATGCGGCGTGCGCTCGAAACGTCGTCGGCAACGAGTGTGTTCATGATGAAAGCTCCTTCGGTGTGAGTCAGAGGAGC
>DASYMV010000191.1:0-5697 GCA_036008865.1 Pseudonocardiaceae bacterium
GGGCACCTTCACCGAGATCAGCTCGGTGAAGGTGCCCCACCAGCACGTCAACTTGCGGGTTCGTGCTCCTTGGGCGGTTCCACGGAGGCGTGCCTGGCGGCGCGACGTTTGATCAACATCGCCGACGCGAAGCCGAACAGCACCGCCACGATCAGACCGATCCACGAGAACCGCTGCAACCACTTCTCCGCGACCATGCCGAGGTAGAAGATGACGGCGGTGGTGCCGCCCGCCCAGACGATGCCGCCGAGGGCGTTGGCGGTGAGGAACTTCCAGTAGCGCATCCGCAGCGCACCTGCGAGCGGGCCCGCGAAGATCCGCAGTAGCGCGATGAAGCGCCCGAAGAACACCGCCCACATTCCCCATCTGGCGAACATGCGTTCAGCGTTCGCCAGATTCGACGGGCCGAAGTGCTTCGGGAACTTTCCCCCGACCCAGGCGAACAGCGGCTGCCCGCCGCGTCTGCCGATCGCGTAGCCGATGGAGTCACCGATGATCGCTCCGGTGGCCGCGCTGATCCCGACCATCACCGGGTCCACGACGTGCTGCGCTGACAGCAACGCCGCGCTGACCAGCACGATCTCGCCTGGGAGCGGGATGCCCAGACTCTCCAGCCCGATCACCACGCCGACCATGATGATGATCAGAAGCGGCGGGATCGCCTGCAGCCACTCGTTGATGTGCACACCACGATCGTGCCAGCTTCCTGTAGAAATGCTGAAGTTCGCGAAGAACCGGGAGTTCCTGGAACACGTTGGACGTTTCCCGATCATGACCACCGCGACGGCCAGCCTGCTCCTGCTCTTCGTGGTGGCAGCCGTGCCACTCGCACCGACCGAGGCCGTCCTCATCGGCTGCGGTGTTCTCGCCGCCTCCGGGACGTTGTCGCTCTTCTCGATCATCGTGGTGGCATCGCTCGGCTGCACCGTGGCCGACTTCGTGAACTTCGGATTGGGCCACCGGTTCGGGATGCGCGCGATCCGGCGGTTCAGCCGCAAGCCCGGCTCCCGCGCGATCGTCGAGTGGACGGCCGATCGGCTGACCTCGCAGGGCGAGTCGATCCTGATCGCCGTCCGCTTCGTGCCGGGCGGCGGCATTCTGGGCGCACTGCTCGCCGGGTCGGTGCGCTGGCCGGTTCACCGCTTCGCGCCGGTCGCCGCCCTGGGCGCGACCCTGTGGTCGGGATACACCGCGGTGATCGGCTACGTCGGCGGGCGCATCGTGTCCGACCCCGCACTGGCCCTGATGATGTCACTGGGCGTGGCCGTGCTCGTCAGCATCCCGGCCGGCATGGCGATCAAGGCGGCCCAGCGCCGGGTCATCACGGCCTCGGGCTGACCCGGGCCCGCAGGGCGGCCCGTGCCTTGCCGTACGCGGAGGCGTCGTCGTGCAGCACCGATGCGGCGTTGGCCGCCTCGAGGAACGCGATGATCTCGAACGTGAGTTGAGCGGGGTCGGGCTCACCCGCCTCCGCGACCAACCGTTCCAGCGGCGTCGGAGCTTCCAGTGCGGGACGCACGACCTTCTGCACGAAGATCGCTCCGGCGGCACGAACGGTGCGCAGTTGCAGCTCCTCCCCGGAACAACTCGACCTGGCGACACCCTGCGCCGGCTGGACGGTGCGCGACCTCCTGCAGCACGTGGTCGACTCGACGCTGGACTTCGCCGCAGGTGCTCGCGGGTCGGCGACCGGTGTCGACCGGCCGATGCTCGACGACCCGCTGACGGCCTACCGGGCAGCGGCGCAAGAGGTGACGGAGGCATTCCGCGCCGAGGGCCTGCTCGGCCGCCTGGTGGAGTTCCCCGGCTACGGTGTGCACCCGGCCGCTCACTCGTCGCGGCGCACTTCGTCGACCAGTTGGTGCACACGTGGGACCTGAACAAGGCGTGCGGTGTCGACGTGGATCTGGACGACGACCTCGCCGAGGCGGCCCTCGCGATCGCCCACCGGTTCCCCGACGACCAGGGCGTGCGCGGCCCGCACTCCGCGTTCGGCGAGGCCATCCCCGGTACCGGACGACGCTGCCGTCACCGACAAGCTGGTGGCGTTCCTCGGCCGCCGTCCGGACTGGGACGTGCTGGTCCCCATGACGTGGTAACGGCGCGAAAGGCACGTTCGCACCTCCAGACGGTACGCACGTGCCCTTCGCGCCGTTGACGGCTGCTACGGGTTCAGGATCTCCGAGACCGAGGCAGGACCGACGAGGGGGACGTCCAGCGAGATTCCTTCTTCCTCCACCAGAACGGCCTTCACCTCGTGCGGCTTGATCTCGCCGCTGCGGATGTCCTCGGCCCAGTGGCACGCCACCTTGTGGCCCGGAACGATCTCCCGCAACACGGGGCGCTCGGTGTCGCACTTCTCGGCCTGCCGCCACGGACACCGGGTGTGGAACCGGCACCCCGACGGTGGATTGGCCGGCGAGGGCAGGTCGCCCGCGAGCAGAATGCGCTCACGGCGGTCCTCCACCTCCGGATCCGGTACGGGGATCGCCGACAGCAACGCCTTCGTGTACGGGTGCAGCGGCTCGGCGTACAGCTCGTCCGAGCTCGCCTCCTCCACGATGCCGCCCAGGTACATCACGCCCACGCGATCGGAGATGTGCCGGACGACCGCGAGATCGTGCGCGATCACCAGGTAGGTCAGGCCGAACTGTTCCTGCAACTCCTCCAGCAGGTTCACGACCTGCGCCTGCACCGACACGTCGAGGGCGGACACCGGTTCGTCGGCGACGATCAGATCAGGTTCCACGGCGAGCGCCCGTGCGATGCCGATGCGCTGACGCTGCCCACCGGAGAACTCGTGCGGGTACTTGCGCAGCGAGGTGAACGGCAGACCGACCGCGGACAGCAACTCGCGGAGGCGCTTGGCCGTGGCCTCCTTGCCCTTGTCCAGCCCGTGCGCACGCAGGCCCTCGACCAGAATCGACTCGACCGACTGGCGCGGGTCCAGAGAGGACAGCGGGTCCTGGAAGATCATCTGGATCCGGCGGCGCATCGTCCGCAGGCTCTCACCCTTGAGCTGGGACAGGTCGACGCCGTCGAACACCACGCGGCCGCCCGTCGGCTCGACGAGCCGCAGCATGCCGCGCCCGAGCGTGGACTTGCCACACCCGGACTCGCCGACCAGGCCGTAGGTCTCGCCCCGCTTGATCTGCAGGTCGACCCCGTCGACCGCGTAGACGTGCCCGACCGTGCGGTCGAGCATGACACCGCGCTTGATCGGGAAGTGGACCTCGATGCCCTCGACGGACACCAACGTGTCGTCCACGGCGGACTCCTCAACCTGTGGTTCCGCAGCCGCCGTCATGCCGACACCTCCTGTGCCGCAGGCGTTCCCGGCAGCACCGGGTTGTGACAGCGCAGCAGACGGCCGCCCCCCTGATCCTCCTGCGGCGGCGTGACCTCGCGGCACACGTCGAGCGCGTTCGGACAGCGCGGGGCGAAGGCGCAACCGTCGTCCCACGGGATGTTGTCCGCGACCGACCCCTTGATGGGCACCAGCTTCTCGCCGCGCGGCGCGTCGAGCCTCGGGATCGACGCGAGCAGGCCGTGGGTGTACGGGTGACGCGGCTGCGCGAACAACTCGTGCCGCTGGGCCTTCTCCACGACGCGACCGCCGTAGAGCACGTTGACCTCGTCGCACAGTCCTGCGACGACACCGAGATCGTGCGTGATCATGATGAGCGCGGTTCCGGTGTCCTGAACCAGTTCCTTGAGCAGGCTGAGGATCTGCGCCTGGATCGTCACGTCGAGCGCGGTGGTCGGTTCGTCGGCGATGAGCAGCCTCGGCTGGCAGGCCAGCGCGATGGCGATCAGCGCACGCTGTCGCATGCCGCCGGAGAGCTGGTGCGGATACTCGTCGAGCCGCCGCTTCGGATCGGGGATGCCGACCTTGTCCAGCAACTCGGCGGCCTCGATCATCGCCTTCCTCCGCGACATGTCGCGGTGACGCTCGAGCACCTCGGTGACCTGCAAGCCGATCGGGATGACCGGGTTCAGCGAGGACAGCGGGTCCTGGAACACCATGCCGAGATCACGCCCGCGACGGTCGCGCATCTGCCGTTTGCTCAGCCGGAGCAGGTCGGTGCCCTCGAAGTTGACGGTCCCGGTCACCTTGTTGCCCCGAGTGGGCAGCAGTCCCATGATCGCCAGCGAGGTGACCGACTTGCCGCAGCCGGACTCGCCGACCACACCGATGGTCTGGCCGGGGTCCACGTCGAAGCTCACGCCGTCGACCGCGGTGAAGGGTGCGGAGCCCTTGCGCTGGAAAACAACGCGCAGATCACGTACTTCGAGCAATGCCATCGCGGTTCACCTCCGGTTCTTCGGGTCGAGGGCTTCGCGCAGCGACTCGCCGAGCAGCGTGAAACCGAGCGCCACGATGATGATCGCGACCGCCGGGTAGAACGCGAGTTCCGGCTTGACGTCGAAGTACCGCTGCGAGTTGCCCAGCATCAGGCCCCACTCCGCACGGCTGGGGTCGGGGTCCCCCAGGCCGAGGAAGGACAAGGCGGCCGCGTCGATGATCGACGTCGCCAGCGTCAGCGTGGCTTGGACGATCACCGGTCCGAGCGAGTTCGGCAGCATGTGCCGGAACACGATCGTCTTGCGCTTCACGCCGAGCGAGGTGGCGGCGAGCACGTGGTCACTGTGCCGTTGCGCGAGCATCGCGCCGCGCAGCAGGCGGGCGAAGATGGGGACGCTGACCACGGCGACCGCGATGATCACCGTGGTCTGGCTGCCCTTCTTGGCCAGCGCGGCGATCGAGATCGCGAGCAGCAGGCCTGGCACGGACAGGAGGATGTCGGTGAAGCGCATCAGTGCGCTGTCCACCCAGCCGCCGAGCGCACCGGCCAGGCCGCCGATCGCCATGCCGACGACGAGGCCGAACAGCGTCGCCCCGACGCCCACGATCAGCGACTGCTGTGAGCCGACGAGCAGCCGGCTGAAGAAGTCACGTCCGAGCTCATCGCTGCCGAGCAGGAAGCCCGGCTGCGGGCCGGGGATGCTGTCCGGGCGCAGTTGGTCGAGCAACTCCGGGTAGCGGACGTACGGGTCCTCAGGCGCCAGGAACGGCGCGAGGATCGCCAGCAGCACGAAGGCGACCACGATCACCGCACCGATGATCGCGACCGGACTGCGCGACATCCGGCGAAGCGCGTCGGCGGCCAGACTCGTGCCGGCGGATTCGGCCAGCTCGTCGACCCGCTGCTTCTTGCGGTTCAGCAGACTGGTCATGATGCCCGCACCCTCGGGTCGATGATCGCGTAGGAGATGTCCACGAGCAGGTTGACCACGACGTACACCACGGCGCCCAGCAAGATCAGGGCTTGCAGGCGCGGGTAGTCCCGGCGCTCGATGCCTTGTGACAACAGGGAACCGATGCCGCCCCAGACGAAGACCCGCTCGGTCAGCACGGCGCCGCCGAGCAGCAGGCCCGTCTGGAGGCCGATCGTCGTGGACACCGGCAGCAGCGCGTTTCTCAGCACGTGTCTGCGCCGCACGACCGAACCGGTGAGCCCCTTGGCGTCGGCGGTGCGCACGAAGTCCTCGTTCAGCACGTCGAGCACCGACGCGCGGGTGATCCGGACGATCACCGCGAGTGGGATGGTGCCCAGTGCGATCGCGGGCAGCACGAGATGCCACAACGCGTCGAAGGCGGCGTCCCACTCCTGGGTCATGAGGCCGTCCAGCACG